>NZ_JBMOWO010000021.1:0-37956 GCF_049310525.1 Pseudomonas sp. GZD-222 | reverse complement strand
AAACACTGGGGGGAAAACCCCTCCCCCACTGGTTGAGTTGTTCCCCCGGTGGGAGCGGGCTTGCCCCGCGATGGATTCAAACCCGCTCGCTAACTACCTGCACATGCAGGTTGCGCCCGGCCTTCAAGCCAAAACCGATGGCGCCGACGCCCAGCACCGCAAAGATCCAGCCGACCGCATTCCAGCCGCCGGTCAGGTCGTGCACCAGCCCCACCGCAAAGGGTCCCATGGAGGCCAGGGTGTAACCGACGCCCTGGGCCATGCTCGATAGATTGGCTGCCACATGAGCGTCCTTGGAGCGCAGCACAATCAAGGTCAGCGCCAGTGCAAAGGTACCGCCCTGCCCCAGCCCGAGCACGATTGCCCAGCCCCACAGCCCCTCCAGCGGCGCGTACAGGCAACCGAACAGGCCAGCCAGCGCCAGGAGCATGACCACGACAATGGCCAGGCGCTGGTCCTTGCCACGCGTCGCCAGCCACGGTGCGCTGAGCGAGCTGATCAATTGCACGATCACCGAACCGGACAGCACCAGGCCCGCCTGGGTCGGAGACAGACCACGGCCGATCAGGATCGACGGCAACCAGCCAAAGACGATGTAGGCCAGCGACGACTGCAGGCCCATGTACAAGGTCACCTGCCAGGCCAGCGGATCACGCAGCAGGCCACGCACCCGATACGCCACATGATGTGCACCATGGCCTTGGCGCGCTTGCGGCAACCAGATCAACGCCGCCAGCAAGGCAGGTATCAGCCAGAAACCCAGGCCCAGGGACCAGCTGTCGCCAAAGTGCTCGCTCAACGGCACCGTGGCACCGGCAGCCATGGCCGCTCCCAGGCACAGCGCCATGGTGTAGACGCCGGTCAAGGTGCCGGCATGTTTGGGAAAATCGCGTTTGACGATACCCGGCAGCAAGACCCCGATCACACCAATGCTGGCCCCGGCCATGATGCTGCCGACAAACACCCCGGTGCTGCCAAAGGCGCTGCGCACGGCGATGCCGGCGGCCAGGGTCAGGAGAATGCCGAGGATTACCCGTTCGCTGCCAAAGCGCCGTGCCAGTACAGGCGCCAACGGCGCGAACAGGCCCAGGCACAACACCGGCAAGGTGGTCAATAATCCGGCCTGGGAAGCGCTCAGGCCGAGACTCTCGGACACCAGGCTGAGCAGCGGTGCCATGCTTGAGAGCGCCGGTCGCAGGTTCAGCGCCACCAGCACCAGCCCCAACAGCAACAGCCAGGGACGCTTAAGCAACACTGGCTGCTGTTGCACCTGCTCGTCGTCGGCCTCGGCGTCGATCAGCAATTCTTCCAGCTCCGGCCCATTGGCCGGCTGGGTATTTCGGGCAGCGTCATGCGCCATGGCAGCCTCGCAAGGTCAAGATTCGTTGATCAGTGTCCGGCTCAGGGCCTTGGCCTTGTCCGGATCGCGTTGTTCGATAGCGTCGAGAATTTGTCCATGCAGGTCGAACACCATCTGGCAGCGCGGCGCATGGCTCAGGTTGTGATGCACGGTTGCGGCCACGACACCGGAGAAATAGCGGTACAGCTCGCTCAAGGCCGGGTTGTGCGCAGCATCCACCAGACGTTGGTGGAAGATCATGTCGCAGCCGACGTAACGCTCGAGGTCAGCATGGAAATGCTCACTGCTATGCGCCAGCGCTTCGCGCAGGCCTTGCAGGTCTTCTTCAGTGCGGCGCAACGCCGCCAGGCCGATAGCTTCGGCTTCGAGGATATGACGCGTTTCCCGGGCCTGTTCCAGCGTACAGCGCGACAGCGCCTGGACGGCCTGCAACGGATCGACCGCAGTACGCAGATAACTACCGTCGCCCTGGCGGACTTCGACCAGGCCACTGAAGGCCAACACGCGCATGGCTTCGCGCACGGTATTGCGGCTGATGCCCAGTTCGCTGGCCAGCTCGGGCTCGGTTGGCAGGCGTTGGCCCACCGCCCAGGCGCCATTGGCGATGCGCTGGCGCAGTTGATCGACAGCCTGCTCGACCAGCGAGCGTTTGATAAGCAAGGTCATTTTGAACTTACATCCAATCATCGGATGAATTTAGATGAGAGAGAATACTCCCCGGCATTGTGCAAAAGCACTTGGGGGACAACCCCTCCCCCACAGGTTGGGGGGGGTGGTTTCCCCCCGCGATGAGTACAACCCGAAATCAGTTCAGCGCATCAACCAATGCCTGATTCATCTCCGGGGTACCGATGGTGATACGCAGGAACTGGGCAATGCGTGGTTGCTTGAAGTGACGCACGATCACCCCTTGCTCACGCAACTTGGCCGCCAGTTCACCGGCATCCTGCTGCGGATGACGGGCAAAGATGAAGTTGGCTGCCGAAGGCAGTACTTCAAAGCCACGGGCAGTGAGTTCAGCCACCACCTTCTCGCGACTGTCGATCACCTTGCGGCAGGTTTCTTCAAAGTAGGCACGATCCTCGAACGCTACCGCCGCACCGACAATCGCCATGCGATCCAGCGGATAGGAGTTGAAGCTGTTCTTGATGCGCTCAAGGGCTTCGATCAGGTCCGGGTGACCAACGGCCAGGCCAACCCGCAGCCCCGCCAAGGAACGTGATTTGGACAAGGTCTGGGTGACCAGCAGGTTGTCGTAGCGATCAACCAGGCTGATAGCCGTCTGCCCACCGAAATCGATATAAGCTTCGTCGACCACCACCACCGTCTCCGGATTGGCCTTGAGCATCTGCTCGATGGCCTCCAGTGCCAACAGGCAGCCGGTCGGGGCATTGGGGTTGGGGAAGATGATGCCGCCATTGGGCCTGGCGTAATCCTCGACACGGATCTGGAACTGCTCGTCCAGCGCTACCGTCTCGTAAGGAATGCCATACAGGCCGCAATACACCGGATAGAAGCTGTAGCTGACATCCGGGAACAGCAACGGTGCGCCGTGCTGGAACAGGCCGTGGAAAATGTGCGCCAGCACTTCGTCCGAGCCGTTACCGAGGAATACCTGGTTACCCTTGACCCCGTAATAGTCCGCGACCGCCTGCTTGAGCAGATCGCTGTTGGGATCGGGGTACAGGCGCAGATTATCGTTCAGCTCGCCACGCATGGCTTCCAGCGCCTTGGGCGACGGACCATAAGGGTTCTCATTGGTGTTGAGCTTGACCAGCTTGGCCAGCTTCGGCTGCTCACCCGGAACGTAAGGCACCAGGTCCTTGACGAAGGGGCTCCAGAATTTACTCATGCTCAGTTCCCCTTCTTCTCGGTGACAATGCGGTATTCAGCGCTACGGGCGTGGGCGGTCAGCGATTCGCCACGGGCCAGGATCGAGGCGGTGTGGCCCAGTTCCGACGCACCCTGCTCGGAGCAGAAGATGATCGACGAACGTTTCTGGAAGTCATAGACCCCCAATGGCGACGAGAAACGTGCCGTGCCAGAGGTCGGCAACACGTGATTCGGACCTGCACAATAGTCGCCCAGCGCTTCGCTGGTGTGGCGCCCCATGAAGATCGCCCCGGCGTGACGAATTTGCGGCAGCCAGGCCTGAGGGTCGGCCACCGACAGCTCCAGGTGCTCAGGCGCGATACGGTTGGCCACGTCCATGGCCTGCTGCATGTCACGCACCTGGATCAGCGCGCCACGGCCATTGATCGAGGTTTTGATGATCTCGGCACGCTCCATGGTCGGCAGCAGCTTGTCGATGCTGGCAGCCACCTTGTCGAGGAAGGCCGCATCCGGGCTGACCAGGATCGCCTGGGCATCTTCATCGTGCTCGGCCTGGGAAAACAGGTCCATGGCGATCCAGTCCGGATCGGTCTGACCGTCGCAGACCACGAGGATTTCCGAAGGTCCGGCAATCATGTCGATACCCACCTGGCCAAACACATGGCGCTTGGCGGTGGCGACATAGATGTTGCCGGGGCCAACCACTTTGTCCACCTGCGGCACGCTCTCGGTGCCGTAGGCCAGCGCCGCTACCGCCTGGGCGCCACCAATGGTGAACACCCGGTCGACACCGGCAATGCAGGCAGCGGCGAGCACCAGCTCGTTGACTTCACCGCGCGGGGTTGGCACCACCATCACCACTTCAGCAACCCCGGCAACCTTGGCCGGAATGGCGTTCATCAGCACCGACGACGGGTAGGACGCTTTGCCGCCCGGCACATACAGGCCGGCACGGTCCAGCGGGGTGACCTTCTGGCCCAGCACCGTACCGTCGGCTTCGGTGTAGCTCCAGGAGTCCTGTTTCTGCCGCTCGTGATAGTTGCGCACGCGCTCGGCAGCCTTTTCCAGGGCTTCGCGCTGGGCCGGGGTGATACGTGTCAGGGCCAGTTCCAGACGCTCGCGACCGAGAATCAGGTCGTCGATCGACTTGGCATCAACGCCATCGAAACGCTGGGTGAACTCCACCAGTGCCGCATCGCCGCGCTCGCGCACAGCCTTGATGATGTCGAGCACACGCTGGTTGACCGCATCGTCAGACACACTTTCCCAGCTCAACAGATGATCCAGATGTCGGGCGAAATCCGGGTCAGCGGCATTGAGTCGGGCAATTGCAGTGGACGTGGTCATAGCGAGGGCCTCAATAAATGGCGAATGCTCAGGCGCCCTAAGCTACCAGTCCATCCGCGCGGGCACCCGAGAAAATTGGCTATGACGCGGATAGACGGGCGCGACAGCGAAGGCCGCGCGCAGAAGTCAGCCGCGGTGTCGCGATTCGACAGCCTGGCGCAGGGTGTCGATCAGGCTCTGGATGCGTGCATGCTGCATCTTCATCGAAGCCTTGTTGACCACCAGCCGGGAGCTGATGGTGGCAATCAGTTCCTGGGGTTCCAGGCCATTGGCACGCAGGGTGTTACCGGTGTCGACGACGTCGATGATTTTATCGGCCAGGCCGATCAGCGGTGCCAGCTCCATCGAACCGTACAACTTGATGATATCGACCTGACGGCCCTGTTCGGCGTAGTAGCGCTTGGCGACATTGACGAACTTGGTCGCCACGCGCAGACGGCCCTTGGGCTCGACGGCACCGATTGCACCGGCGGTCATCAGCTTGCACTGGGCAATCTGCAGGTCCAGCGGCTCGTAAAGGCCCTGGCCGCCGTACTCCATCAGCACGTCCTTGCCGGCCACACCCAGATCGGCGGCGCCATGCTCGACATAGGTCGGCACGTCGGTAGCCCGTACGATCAGCAGGCGTACATCGTCCTGGGTGGTCGGAATGATCAGCTTGCGGCTCTTGTCCGGGTTCTCGGTCGGAACAATACCTGCGTCCGCCAGCAGCGGCAGGGTATCGTCGAGAATCCGACCTTTGGATAGCGCGATGGTCAACATGGGAAACGTCGGTCCTTATGCGGCTACAGCCGGCCGGGCCTGATGTGGCCCGACCGCATTCAATTCGGTGCAGCAATTGGCTGGCGCGTCCCTGCGCCGGTCACAGACTAGCCCGGTACGCGACGGATCTTGGCGCCCAGCATCTGCAGTTTTTCTTCAATGCATTCGTAGCCACGGTCAATGTGGTAGATGCGGTCGATCAGGGTATCGCCTTCGGCGACCAGCGCCGAGAGTACCAGGCTTGCCGAAGCGCGCAGGTCGGTAGCCATTACCGGTGCACCCTTGAGGGTCTTGGTACCGGTCACGATGGCGGTGTTGCCTTCAACCTGGATCAGCGCGCCCATGCGGTGCATTTCGTACACGTGCATGAAACGGTTTTCGAAGATCGTCTCGATCACCGCACCGGTGCCTTCGGCAATGGCGTTGAGCGAGATGAACTGCGCCTGCATGTCGGTCGGGAACGCCGGGTACGGAGCGGTACGCAGGTTGACGGCTTTTGGCCGCTTGCCGTGCATGTCCAGCTCGATCCAGTCTTCACCAGTAGTGACTTCGGCGCCGGCTTCCTTGAGTTTCTCAAGAACGGCTTCGAGGATGGTCGGATCGGTGTCCTTGACCTTGACCCGACCGCCGGTGACGGCAGCCGCGACCAGGTAGGTACCGGTTTCGATACGGTCGGGCATGACCCGATAGGTCGCCGAACCCAGACGCTCGACGCCATCGATGGTGATGGTGTCGGTGCCAGCACCCTGGACCTTGGCGCCCATGGCGTTGAGGAAGTTGGCCAGGTCGACCACTTCCGGCTCACGCGCGGCGTTCTGCAGCACGCTGCGACCCTTGGCCAGGGCAGCGGCCATCATGATGTTCTCGGTACCGGTCACACTGACGGTATCGAAGAAGAAGTGCGCACCGCGCAGGCCGCCTTCAGGGGCCTTGGCCTTGATGTAGCCGCCCTCGACCTCGATCTTCGCGCCCATGGCTTCAAGACCACGGATGTGCAGGTCGACCGGACGCGAACCGATGGCGCAACCGCCAGGCAGTGCGACTTCGGCCTCACCAAAACGGGCAACCATCGGGCCCAGTACCAGGATCGAGGCGCGCATGGTTTTCACCAGCTCGTACGGTGCGATCAGGGTCTTGATGGTGCGTGGATCGATTTCCACCGAGAGCTTCTCGTCGATCACAGGCTCGATGCCCATGCGTCCGAACAGCTCGATCATGGTGGTGATGTCGTGCAGGTGCGGCAGGTTGCCGACCGTTACCGGACCATCGCAAAGCAGAGTAGCGGCAAGAATCGGCAGAGCCGCGTTCTTGGCACCGGAAATGCGGATTTCGCCATCAAGACGAACGCCGCCAGTAATAATCAGTTTGTCCATTTCTGTCTCGCCGCCAATTTAGGCTCAGTTGCGCTCAGCCCAGGCTGCGCTGCTGAAAAATTTCATGGTTACCGCATGGATGCTGCCATCGGTGATCCACGGATTAAGATGAGCATAGATCTGCTGCTGACGCTTGACCGGGCTCAGGGCCGCCAATTCGTCGCTGATCACGTTCAACTGGAAGTTGCAGCCTTCGCCTTCAACTTCGACCCGGGTTCCCGGCAACTTTTCTTCAAGGAAGTTCTTAACTTCTACGGCCTGCATGCTCAACCTCAATCGGCGCCCTGTGCGCGCGGGTCGGCCATCATACAAAAAAGCCCCCCGCCTGCGAACCCCGTAAACGGAGACTCTGACGGAGGGGCCAGTTACAGGCTGGCGATCATTGACCGGCCAGCAGCTCATCGAGGTCGTAAACCTCGGCGATTTCGCGCATATCCTGAGGCATTGCGCGGACCTCTACAGCCTTGCCGGCGGCCTTGCCATCGCGCATGAATGCCAGCAACAGCGACAAGCCGACGCTGCTGGATTTCTCCACCCTGGAGCAATCAAGCACCAGGGCCGCTGCCTTGCAGGCGCCGATCAGGGCCTTGCCTTCCTTGCGCAAGGCCGGCCCGCTACGGTAATCCAGCACTCCGGCCAGGCTTAGCACGCCTGGCTCGCTCATGGTTACGGCGCTGTCACTCATTGTTCTTGCTGCTCTGCGGTTTCCTTGGCCTTGGCCACTTCGCCAGCCCAACCGTCGATGGTCTTGTCCAGGTTGTTGCCATTGCGGCTCATGGCGTCAGCGAACTGGTCACGGAACAGCTTGCCGATGTTGATGCCGTTGACAATGACGTTACGTACTTTCCATTCGCCGCCCAGCTTGGTCATGGTGTACTGCACCGGGTAGATGGCGCCGTTGTTGCCCTTGACCGTCATGTCGACGCTGGCACGGTCATCACCGTCCTTTTTCTCTGCGCCGACGGTGATGCCCTGGTTGTTGTACTCAAGCAACGCGTTGCCATAGAACTGCATCAGGCTGCGCTTGAAATTCTCCTGGAAGCGCTGCATCTGCGCCGGAGTAGCATTGCGCGAATACTTCACGGTCATGATGCTTTTCGAAATGCCATCGGCATCCACCACCGGCCCCAGATTGGCATTCAAGGCATCATAGAACGCGCTTGGGTTGGTCTTGTATTGCTCTTTGTTGGCCTTCAGGTCGGCCAGCAACTGGTTGGTTGTCCCCTGAATCACTTCTTTGGGGGACTGAGCCGCTGCGCCAGCCATCAACGGCAGCGCAGCCAGCAGCACCAGCAAGCCGCGTCGCAGGATAGAAATCATGGAAACTCCTTATTTAGCTTCTTTGCCAACGGTATTGAGCAGGAACTTGCCAATCAGATCTTCCAGCACCAGCGCCGACTGAGTGTCGTGAATGGTTGCACCATCCTTGAGCACCGCCTCTTCTCCGCCCACGCTGATACCGATGTACTTCTCGCCGAGCAACCCAGCGGTGAGGATAGATGCAGTGGAGTCGGTAGGCAGATTGTCTACGCGTTTTTCCAGTTGCAGCGTCACCCGACCGGTGTAGGTGTCACGGTCCAGATCGATGGCTGCGACCTTGCCGATGGTCACACCGGCCATGGTCACTTTAGCTCTGACCGTCAAACCGGCGATATTGTCGAAGTAAGCGTAAACTTTGTAGGTATCGCTGCTCGGGCTCGCCGACAGACCACTGACTCGCAGGGCCAGCAGGATCAGCGCCAGGATCCCGGCCAGAAGGAACAGGCCGACACCGATTTCCAGGGTGCGGTTTTGCATCAGAAATCTCCAAACATCAAGGCGGTCAGAATAAAGTCCAGACCCAGGACAGCCAAGGAGGCGTAGACCACGGTCTTGGTAGTGGCACGACTGATCCCTTCTGAAGTGGGCTCACAGTCGTAGCCCTGGAATACGGCAATCCAGGTAACAACAAAGGCAAAAACCAGGCTTTTGATCACGCCATTGAGTACATCATCGGTGAACGACACGCTGTTCTGCATGTTCGCCCAGAACGACCCCTCATAGACACCCAACCAGTCCACCGCCACCCAGGACCCACCCCAGATACCGACCACGCTGAAGATCAGCGCCAGCAACGGCAGCGAGATGAAACCGGCCCACAGACGTGGGGCAACAATGTACTTGAGTGGATCGACACCGATCATCTCGAGACTGGACAACTGCTCGGTGGATTTCATGTTGCCGATTTCGGCCGTCAGCGCCGAACCTGCGCGCCCGGCAAACAGCAGTGCAGTCACCACCGGCCCCAACTCACGCAGCAAGGTCAAGGCAACCATCTGGCCCACCGCCTGTTCCGAGCCGTACTTGGCCAGAATGCTGAAACCCTGCAGCGCCAGCACCATGCCGATAAAAACCCCGGACACGACAATGATCGCCAGCGACAGTACGCCAACCGAGTACAGCTGCCGGACCAGCAGCTGAAAACCGCCGCCGGTACCACTGCGCCCTACCAGCGAGTGCAACAGGAATAGAAAGGACCGGCCGAGCACGGCCAGTACGTCAATGGCCGAGCGGCCAAAGCGACGAATACGTTCGAGCAAGGATTTTCTGCGCATCAACGCTTCCCCAGAAGATCGGCGCGGTAGTCCGGCGCAGGAAAGTGAAAGGGTACCGGGCCATCCGGGTCGCCTTTCATGAATTGACGAATGCGCGGGTTATCGGACCCCATCAGCTCATCCGGCGTGCCCTGGCCAAGTACCTGGCCATCGCCCACCACATAGATGTAGTCGGCAATGCTGGCGGTTTCGGCCAGGTCGTGGGAGACCACGATACTGGTGATACCCAGGGCATCGTTGAGCAGGCGGATCAGGCGCACCAGAACGCCCATGGCGATCGGATCCTGGCCGACAAAGGGTTCGTCGTACATAAGGATCTGCGGGTCCAGGGCGATAGCTCGGGCCAGCGCCACTCGACGCTTCATGCCCCCGGAAAGCTCGTCGGGCATCAGTTCGATGGCACCGCGCAGGCCGACGGCCTGCAGCTTCATCAGGACGATGTCACGGATCATTTCGTCAGACAGCTGGGTATGCACCCGCAACGGGAACGCCACGTTTTCGAACACGTCGAGGTCAGTGAACAGCGCGCCGCTCTGGAACAGCACGCCCATCTGCTTGCGCGCATCGAACAGGTCGCTGCGCGACAGCGTCGGCAGATTCTGCCCGGCGACCCATACCTCGCCACTGGCCGGACGCAACTGTGCGCCCATCAGACGCAACAGTGTGGTCTTGCCGCACCCGGAAGGTCCCATGATGCCGGTGACCTTGCCGCGGGGAATGCGTATATCGACATTATTGAAGATGCTGCGCGAACCGCGCTTGAAGGACACACCCTTCAACTCGACCGCGTAGGCGTTATCAACGCTCATCTAGACTCCTTGCGATGCAGCCTTCTCACTCAGACGCGCGCCCCCTTCATGGAGGCACGCACGCCCTGAGCGGGCCGAACAGGCGGCGAACTATACCATCGCTGATAGCAGTGCCCCAAGGCCACAGCAGTGCTTGTTCAGCTAGGGTTAAGGTTGGCGAGCGACTGTATGACAATCACAAGGTGAGGGTTTTGCGCATTGCCGCTATAATCGCCGCCTTTTCATCAGGCAATCCGATTTTCGACATGAGCCAATCCAGCGACCTGATCCAATCCGCGCAACGCACCATCCGTTTCGAACTCGAGGCGGTTGAGGGCTTGCTAGCCCACATCGACGCCGATTTCGTCAAGGCATGCGAGCTGATCCTGGCCAGCAAAGGCCGGGTAGTGGTGGTCGGCATGGGCAAATCGGGGCATATCGGCAACAAGATCGCCGCAACCCTGGCCAGCACCGGTACACCGTCGTTCTTCGTTCATCCCGCTGAAGCCAGTCACGGCGACATGGGCATGATTACCCGCGACGATGTCATCCTCGCCCTGTCCAACTCCGGTTCGACCGCCGAAATTGTCACCCTGTTGCCCCTGATCAAACGCCTGGGCATCCAGCTGATCAGCCTGACCGGCAACCCGGATTCGCCGCTGGCCAAAGCTGCCGAGGTCAATCTTGATGCACGCGTCGCCCAGGAAGCCTGCCCGCTGAACCTGGCGCCAACGTCCTCGACCACGGCTGCGCTGGTACTGGGCGATGCCCTGGCGATTGCCTTGCTCGAAGCACGCGGCTTTACCGCTGAAGACTTCGCTTTCTCGCACCCCGGTGGCGCCTTGGGACGTCGCCTGTTGCTGAAAGTGGAGAACGTCATGCACGCAGGCGACGAGCTGCCTCAGGTGCAACGCGGCACCCTGCTCAAGGACGCGCTTCTTGAAATGTCTCGCAAAGGTTTGGGAATGACAGTGATCCTGGAAGCCGACGGACGGTTGGCCGGGATTTTCACCGACGGTGACTTGCGTCGCAGCCTGGACCGCAGCATCGACGTGCACACGACCCTGATCGACGAGGTCATGACCGTACACGGCAAGACCGCCCGTGCCGAGATGCTTGCCGCAGAAGCCCTGAAAATCATGGAAGACCACAAGATCAGCGCCCTGGTGGTGATCGACAAGGACGAGCGCCCGGTTGGCGCCCTGAACATGCACGACCTGTTGCGTGCGGGAGTGATGTAAATGAGCCAGGACCTGCTCCAGCGCGGCAAGGCGATCAAGCTTGCGGTTTTCGACGTGGACGGCGTATTGACCGACGGCCGCCTGTATTTCCTCGAAGACGGCAGCGAATTCAAGACCTTCAACACCCTTGATGGCCAGGGCATCAAGATGCTCATGGCCTCGGGCGTGACCACGGCGATCATCAGCGGACGCAAGACCCCGGTGGTGGAACGCCGGGCGAAGAATCTGGGCATTCCCCATCTGTACCAGGGCCGCGAAGATAAAATGGTGGTGCTGGACGAACTTCTTGGCCAACTCAACCTAAGCTATGAACAGGTCGCCTATCTGGGTGACGACCTGCCTGACCTGCCGGTGATTCGTCGCGTCGGCCTGGGCATGGCCGTAGCCAATGCCGCAGCCTTCGTCCGCGAGCACGCCCACGGGATCACCAAGGCCCGCGGTGGCGAAGGTGCAGCCCGCGAATTCTGCGAGTTGATCCTGCAAGCCCAGGGCAACCTCGACGCGGCCAACGCCCACTACCTGTAGAGCGACACATGTTCAGTAAAAAGATCCGCAGCATTGCGCTGTACAGTGTGATTGCCGCCTTGCTGGTGGCGGTCGGCTACTGGAACATCGGCCCGGAAAGCTTCCTAGACAAGCCGGTGGCTACTGTCGACCAGAACGCAATCGACTATTACGCCACCAATGCCCACAGCGTGCAGTTTCTGCCAGATGGCAAAATGCAGTACGAAATGACCGCCGACAAGGTCGAGCACCTCAAGGTCAGTGAAGTGACCCTGCTGACCAAGCCGGACCTGCAGATGTACCGCGGCACCACCTACCCTTGGCACGTACAGAGCGAAAAGGGCGAGGTCAACCCGGATGGCAGCGAAGTTGAATTGATTGACTCGGTACGGGTTGCCCGCACCGATGAAAAGAACCGCACCATGATCATTACCACCAGCCGCATGACGGTATTCCCGCAGAAGCAATATGCGCAAACCGAGCAAGCCGTTAGAATCGACGGCGCCGGTGGCGTCACTACGGGCAATGGAATGAAAGCGTATTTGAAAGACGGCAGGATGGACCTGCTGTCCAACGTAAGAGGACAGTATGAGGCTCGTTAAAACCCTCCCCTTTTTGCTCAGCCTGAGCGCAGCACTGGGAAGCGCGAGCGCCTGGGCCCTGCCGAACGACCGTGACCAGCCTATCCGCATCCAGGCCGACAACGCGCATCTGGATGACAAGAAAGGCGTTGCCACCTACACCGGCGACGTCATCATCACCCAAGGGTCGATGATGATCAAAGGCAACACCGTGACCATCACCCGCGCCGACTCCGGCGATATCGACGTGGTGACTTCGGTGGGCAACCTGGCCTACTTCGAGCAGCAACAGAGCGCCGCCAAGCCGGACAAGATGCAAGGCTACGCCGTCACCATCCAGTACCAGGCGCAAAAAGACCTGGTAGTGCTGACTGACCGCGCCAAGGTGATCAACGAAGGCAATACCACCGAAGGCGAGAAAATCGTCTACAACACCAAGTCGCAGGTAGCGACTGCAGGTCGTGGCGGCAACGTCACCACTCCGCGTCAGCGTATCGACATGGTGATCCAGCCGAAGAAGAAGGCCGAGTAAATGGCGACCCTCAAAGCCCAGCACCTGGCCAAGAGCTACAAGAGCCGACAAGTGGTACGCGACGTCAGCCTGTCTATCGACAGCGGCCAGATCGTCGGCTTGCTTGGCCCTAACGGCGCCGGCAAGACCACCTGCTTCTACATGATCGTCGGCCTGGTCCAGGCCGATCAGGGCCGCGTCCTGATCGACGACCTGGATGTCAGCCATCAGCCGATGCACGGCCGTGCGCGTGCCGGGATTGGCTACCTGCCTCAGGAAGCGTCGATCTTTCGCAAGCTGTCGGTTGCCGACAACATCATGGCGATCCTTGAAACCCGCAAGGACCTGGACCGCGATGGCCGGCGCAAGGAGCTGGAAAGCCTGCTGCAGGAATTCCACATCAGCCACATTCGCGACAACCTCGGCATGAGCCTTTCCGGTGGCGAACGTCGCCGCGTGGAGATTGCTCGCGCCCTGGCTACGGCACCGAAATTCATCCTGCTCGATGAACCCTTTGCTGGTGTCGACCCGATTTCGGTCGGCGACATCAAGCAGATCATCCATCACCTCAAGGCCAAGGGCATCGGTGTACTGATCACCGACCACAACGTCCGCGAGACCCTGGATATCTGCGAAACCGCTTACATCGTCAACGATGGTCAACTGATTGCCGAAGGCGACGCAGAGACCATCCTGGCCAACGACCTGGTCAAAGAGGTGTACTTGGGCCACGAGTTCCGCTTGTAAGTTCGAGGCGACAAAGCGCTTGCCATGGGCAACTGTACCGGTGAAATCCGGCTTAATTGTTACAGCACCCTAGGCAAACGCTCCAACTTAAGGCATATATCTTGCTTAAAGTTGGCGCCTCGGTGCCCTTGTAGTGGATGGCGCCTGTGCGCCGGCGAAAAAGGTGTTAAGCCCCTGCCATGAAACCATCGCTCGTCCTAAGAATGGGCCAGCAACTGACGATGACCCCTCAGTTGCAACAGGCTATCCGACTGCTCCAGCTTTCTACCTTGGACCTCCAACAGGAAATCCAGGAAGCGCTGGAATCGAACCCGATGCTCGAACGCCAGGAAGAAGGCGACGATTTCGACAACAGCGACCCGATGGCCGATAACGCCGAAAGCAAGCCTGTTGCCGAGGTCCAGGACACCAGCTTCCAGGAAACCGCGCCGACCGTGGACAGCCTGGAAGAAGGCGAATGGAACGAGCGCATTCCCAACGAGCTACCTGTCGACACGGCCTGGGAAGACATCTACCAGACCAGCGCCAGCAGCCTGCCCAGCAACGACGATGACGAGTGGGATTTCACCACCCGCACGTCGGCCGGCGAAAGCCTGCAAAGCCACCTGCTCTGGCAGCTGAACCTGGCGCCCATGTCCGACACCGATCGGCTAATTGCGGTCACCCTGATCGATTGCATCAACAATCAGGGCTACCTGGACGAAACCCTCGAAGAAGTCTGCGAGTCCTTCGACCCCGAGCTGGATATCGAGCTCGACGAAGTCGAAGCCGTCCTGCACCGCATCCAGCAATTCGAGCCTGCCGGCATCGGTGCTCGCAACCTCAGCGAATGCCTGCTGCTGCAACTGCGCCAACTACCAGCCACTACCCCGTGGATGGCCGAGGCCCAGCGCCTGGTCCGCGACTTCATCGACCTGCTCGGCAGCCGTGACTACAGCCAGCTGATGCGGCGCATGAAGCTCAAGGAAGACGAACTGCGCCAGATCATCGAGCTGGTCCAGAGCCTCAACCCGCGTCCCGGTTCGCAAATCGAGTCCAGCGAAGCCGAATATGTGGTCCCTGACGTCATCGTGCGCAAGGACAACGAACGCTGGCTGGTCGAACTCAACCAGGAAGCGGTACCACGACTGCGGGTCAATCCCCAGTACGCAGGTTTCGTCCGCCGCGCCGACACCAGTGCCGACAACACCTTCATGCGCAACCAATTGCAGGAAGCCCGCTGGTTCATCAAGAGCCTGCAAAGCCGCAACGAAACCCTGATGAAGGTGGCCACCCAGATCGTCGAACACCAGCGTGGTTTCCTCGACCACGGCGACGAAGCAATGAAACCGCTGGTGCTGCACGACATCGCCGAAGCCGTGGGCATGCACGAGTCGACGATTTCCCGGGTTACCACGCAGAAATACATGCACACCCCCCGCGGAATCTACGAGCTGAAGTACTTTTTCTCCAGTCACGTCAGCACCTCCGAAGGCGGGGAATGCTCGTCCACAGCGATTCGCGCGATCATCAAAAAACTGGTTGCAGCGGAAAATCAGAAAAAGCCATTGAGTGACAGCAAGATCGCTGGTTTACTGGAGGCACAAGGCATCCAGGTAGCCCGTCGCACCGTCGCCAAGTACCGCGAGTCCCTCGGCATTGCACCGTCGAGTGAGCGCAAGCGACTGATGTAGCCCCTGAGATCGCCACAGCAGTTCAGTGGCAGGCGCAACACCTGCCTCTTATGCACGGGCAACAAAGGAGAAGCTGTATGCAAGTCAATATCAGTGGACAGCATGTAGAAGTCACCCAGCCGCTGCGCGAGTACGTCGAACAGAAACTGAAACGGCTGGAAGGTCACTTCGACAAGATTACCAATGTGACGGTGATCATGAAGGTCGAGAAACTGCAGCAGAAAATTGAAGCGACGCTGTTTATTCCCGGCGGCGAAGTGGTTGCGAATGCCGAACACACAGACATGTATGCAGCGATCGATGCCTTGACCGACAAGCTCGACCGCCAACTGAAAAAACACAAGGAAAAACAGCAAAGCCTGCTGCAAGGTGCAGCGGCCCGCTGATCCCCCTCATCCATGATCCGACTTGAAACCATCCTGACCCCCGGCCGTTCCCTCGTGAACGCGCCGGGCGGCAGTAAAAAGCGCGCACTCCAGGAAATTGCCACCCTGATCGATCGGGAGGTTCCAGACCTGGAGATGCAGGACGTTTTTGAAGCCCTGTTTGCCCGGGAGAAACTCGGGTCGACCGGTTTTGGTAATGGCATTGCCATTCCACATTGCCGCCTTAAAGGCTGCGCCTCCCCCATCAGCGCCCTGATACACCTGGATGCACCGATTGACTATGACGCCATCGATGGCGCCCCGGTCGATTTGCTGTTTGTCCTGCTGGTTCCCGAAGCGGCCACCGATGCGCACCTTGAACTGTTGCGCCAGATTGCCAGCATGCTCGACCGAAAGGACGTGCGTGACCGGCTGCGTGCCGCCAGTAGCAGTGAAGCCTTGTACCAGGTCGTACTGGACGTACAGAACGAGTCCTGAACATGCGCCTGATTATCGTCAGCGGCCGATCCGGCTCCGGCAAGAGCACCGCCCTCGCAGTCCTGGAGGACAACGGCTACTACTGCATCGATAACCTGCCCGCCGGGCTGCTGCCGCAGCTGGCGGAGAACGCCCTGATCAATACCGAGTTGATGCAGCCCAAAGTGGCTGTATCGATCGATGCGCGCAACCTGCCGAGCCACCTGACGCGCTTTCCCGAGCTGCTAGAAGACGCCCGGAGCAAGCATATCCAGTGTGATGTGCTGTACCTGGACGCCGATGAAGAAACCCTGCTCAAGCGCTTCTCGGAAACCCGCAGACGCCACCCGCTGACCAACGCCGACCGCTCGCTGGCCGAAGCAATCAAGTTCGAGACCGAACTTCTCGGGCCTATCGCCGACCTCGCCGACCTGAAGATCGACACCACCAACCTTAACCTCTACCAGTTGCGTGACTCGGTCAAACTGCGCCTGCTCAACCAGCCAGAGCCCGGTACCGCGTTCCTGGTCGAGTCTTTCGGCTTCAAGCGCGGCATGCCGGTGGACGCTGATCTGGTGTTTGATGTGCGCTGCCTGCCCAATCCTTACTGGAAGCCGGAATTGCGTGATCATTCAGGTCTGGAGCAACCGGTCATCGATTACCTGGCAGCCCAGCCTGATGTCGAAGACATGTACCAGGACATTTCCAGCTACCTGCTCAAATGGTTACCACGCTTTGCCGCCAGTAACCGCGCTTATGTGACCATTGCCATTGGCTGTACCGGTGGACACCACCGTTCGGTTTACCTGACCGAGCGCCTGGGCCAGTTGCTGCAGCAATCCTTGAAAAATGTCCAGGTTCGCCACCGCGACCTCTAGCCCACAGGACCACCGCCTCGATGCCCGCTCGTGAAATCACCATCATCAACAAACTTGGGCTGCATGCTCGAGCTGCGGCCAAGTTCGTTGGTGTCGCCGGCAAGTTTCCCTGCGCGGTTCGGGTTGGTCGTACGCCGGAGTCACAAGTGGATGGCAAGAGCATTATGGCCGTGATGATGCTGGCGGCTGGCAAAGGCACCACCGTGCATCTGCATACTGAAGGCGAGCAACAGGACGAAGCCCTGCAAGCGTTGATCGAACTGATCAACAACTACTTCGACGAGGGCGAGTAACCGCCCCCGCCCCCTCTCAAGACAGCGCCGTGTCCATTACCATCATCAGGCAGAAGCCGACGCACAGTCCCAGACTGGCCAAGCGATGATGGCCGTTGCTGCGTGATTCAGGAATGATCTCCTGAGTCACCACCAGCAACATGGCCCCGGCCGCACAGGCCAGCCCCAGCGGCAATAACAACTCCGCCACCGTCACCAGCCAGGCGCAAATCACCGCAGCCACCGGCTCGACCAGTCCAGACGCCGCACCAATAGCGAATGCCTTGAGGCGCGCCATACCGGCCCCTGCCAGCACCAGAGCAATAACCAGACCTTCGGGCACATCCTGCAAGGCGATGCCCATGGCCAGACTGTCAGCGTCCGGCATGCCACCTCCCGCCGACACGCCAATGGCCATGCCTTCTGGAATGTTGTGGGCAATGATGGCAATGACGAACACCCAGATCCGCGCAGCAATCACTGGCTGCTGGGCACTGCCCAGCAAAGCCTCTGGCGAAGCACCAGACACCTTGAGATCGACCAGGTAGAGGCAGAACGCGCCGAACAGCAAACCGAAACTGACCAGCCCGCCTGCCCCCCATTTGCCCAGACCAATAGCCTGCGCAGCATCCAGCCCGGGAATGATCAGGGAGAAGGCCGTTGCCGCCAGCATTACCCCGGCGCCGAAACCCAGCAGGGTATCGGCCAAGGCTACCGGCATACTGCGGATCACCAGCACCGGCACTGCTCCCAGCGCGGTACCCAATGCACACAGGGCACCGCCTTCGAGCGCACGCATCATGCGCGGCTCAAGGTCCAGCCAGGCCAATCCCTGCGCCACCAGCAAGGCGCAGCCGACCAACAGCAACAGGGTCCCAAGCGCCAGGCGGAACAGGCGCACACCGCCAATGGACATCACATCCGAACGCATACCGGCACGACTCACACGAGGGCGGCTACGTATCGACGCTCTACTTCGGACCAGTCGATCACGTTGTAGAAAGCGTTGATGTATTCAGGACGACGGTTCTGGTACAGCAGGTAGTAAGCGTGCTCCCAGACATCCAGACCAAGAATCGGCGTATTGCCGTTCATCAGTGGGCTGTCCTGGTTACCACTGCTCTCCACTACCAGCTTTTTCTCCGGGGTCACGCTGAGCCAGGCCCAACCGCTGCCGAAACGGGTCAGTGCAGCCTTGGTGAAAGCGTCTTTGAAAGCCTCGAAGCCGCCCAATTGTTCATTGATAGCCTTGGCGACCGAGTCCTGAGGCTGACCACCGCCCTTGGGCGACATCACCGTCCAGAACAGCGAGTGGTTGGCATGGCCGCCACCTTGATTGATCACCGCCGCCTGCAGGTTCGCTGGCAACTGCTTGACCGCAGCGACCAGTTGCTCGACCGGCCATTCGGCCCATTCGGTACCTTCGACGGCAGCGTTGAGGTTGTTGATATAGGTCTGGTGGTGCTTGCTGTGGTGAATCTGCATGGTCTGGGTATCGATGTGCGGTTCCAGCGCATCGTAGGCGTAAGGCAATGCAGGCAAGGTATGAGGCATTTCAATGGATTCCGTATTGATGTGCTGAAGACCCGGCGCTTTCCTGACCGGCAAGAACCACCGGTTGCGGGTCATGACGATGGAGCAGGCGTTCGGTTCGCGGGTACTGGCCGTACTCGCTGATGAAGTTCAACAATTCGGTGTAGGTTTTGCTGCTGTGCCGTAACGCTGCTTCACGCAGCGCTGGCGCCAGACGTTGATCCTGCATGGCCTGCAGCAGGCGCTGATGGATAGCGCAGAGGTACTCCGCGCTCTCTTGTGGCTGGTTCAGGCGCAGGTGCAGGTCGGCCAGGTTATGGTGCGCGATCACGCACACCGCCACCGCTTCGTCGGCGTCATGCCAGCGTTCGAACAACACCTGGGCCAGGGCCAGGGCCTGCAGATACAGCTCGCGGGCATCGACCAGTTCACCCTGGTCGAACAGGCGGTTGGCAATCTCGGTGGTGCGTTTCCAGTGCTGCATGACAAACCTCCAGAGCCGTATCAGATGCCGCCAGCCGTGAGCTTTTCCGGGTCGAGCAGCACTTCCAGCTGGCTGCGCGGCAGGTCGGTGTGCTCTAGGGCCACCTCGATGATCGGACGCCCTTGTTTGTAGGCGGTCTTGGCGATCTCGGCAGCTTTCTGGTAGCCGATGATAGGATTCAGCGCCGTCACCAGAATCGGGTTACGCGCCAGTGCTTCCTTGAGCTTGGGCTCGTTGACCTTGAAGCTGGCGATGGCCTTGTCGGCCAGCAAGCGGCTGACATTGGCCATCAACTCGATGCTGCTCAGCAGGTTTTGCGCAATGATCGGCAGCATCACGTTGAGTTCGAAGTTGCCCGACTGGCCCGCTACAGCGATGGTGGCGTCGTTGCCGATGACCTGCGCGGCAACCATGGCGGTGGCTTCCGGGATCACCGGGTTGACCTTGCCAGGCATGATCGAGGATCCAGGCTGCAAGCCCTCCAGCTCGATTTCGCCCAGGCCCGCCAGCGGTCCGGAGTTCATCCAGCGCAGGTCGTTGGCGATCTTCATCAGGGCAACAGCGGTGGTCTTGAGCTGGCCGGAAAGCGCAACGGCGGTGTCCTGAGAGCCAATCAGGGCGAACAGATTCTGCCCTGGGGTGAATGGCACCTTGGTGAGTTCAGAGAGCTGCCGGCTGAATCGGCCGGCAAATTCTGGATGTGCATTGATCCCCGTTCCCACCGCGGTACCGCCTTGGGCCAGCGACTGCAGTGCTGGCAAGGTCGATTCAATGTGCGCGATAGCAGCAGAGATCTGCGCTGCCCATCCGCCGAGCACCTGGCTCATGCGCACCGGCATGGCGTCCATCAGGTGGGTGCGGCCGGTCTTGATGAAAGGATGAACCTCGACCGCCTTGCGCTCGATCACCTGCACCAGGTGCTTGAGGGCCGGCAGTAACTGCTCATGCAAGGTCAGCGCGGCACTGACATGGATAGTGGTGGGGATGATGTCGTTACTGCTTTGCCCGCAGTTGACATGATCGTTCGGGTTGATCTTGTCACCGAAGATCTGGCTTGCCAGGGTGGCAATCACTTCGTTGGCGTTCATGTTCGAACTGGTGCCGGAACCGGTCTGGAAGATATCCACCGGGAAGTGCTGAATGAAATCGCCCGCCAGCAGTTGCTCGACTGCTTTGACAATGGCCGTGCCCTGACCGTCGTCCAGTTGCTTGAGTTCGACGTTGGCTTTGGCCGCAGCAGCCTTGGCCAGCAGCAGTGCACGAATGAACTGGGTCGGCATGCGCTGCTGGCTGATCGGGAAGTTGTTCACCGCGCGCTGGGTCTGGGCGCCATACAGGGCCTCGGCCGGCACCTGCAGTTCACCCATGCTGTCACGCTCGATACGGGTATTACTCATCATCAGATCCTTGCATCAGTTCAGCGAAAGAAATCGAAGGCAGTAGCGTGCAGTTCGCCAATTGCAGAGCGAGAGGCTGCCAACGCTGGCCATGCTCGCCACCGTCGAGCTTGCGCAGCTGCAACAGCGGCTTCCAGGCCTGGTCCAGGCACAGGCAGCGCCAATGCCAAGGCAGCACGCGATCGCAGGCGGTATCCAGGAGCAGGCGGAATGAGGTCAGGGCGACGGTCCACGGCGACGTCTCGGTGCAGCACACCAGATAACGACCCTCGGCCAGGTAGTGCTCGATCAGGCGCGGCTCGTCCGGCTCCATCGCACAGCGAATACGCCGGCTGAGCCAGCGCCAGTTTTCGAGGTAGGGCAATTCGTGAAGGACGGGTTTCATGAACATCATCGCCTAGATAATGATATTCATTATTAAGTGATAATCAGAATCAGTTCAAGAAGACTAAAGAGAAAAACAAAAAAGCCCGACACATGGCCGGGCTTTTCGGTAGGAGCGGGCTTGTCCCGCGATGCAATTAAACTGACCGTACGCGATCGCGGGGCAAGCCCGCTCCTACATGAATCAGCTGCCGGCCACTGTCATCCGCTCGATCAATACCGAGCCGGTGTGGATGTTGCTACGGGTTTCAAGATCATTACCGATCGCGACAATTTGCTGGAACATGTCCTTCATATTGCCGGCAATCGTCACTTCCTGGACAGCGAACTGAATCTCGCCATTCTCGACCCAATACCCGGCGGCGCCACGGGAGTAGTCCCCGGTCACCATGTTCAAGCCATGCCCCATCAGTTCGGTTACCAGCAGCCCGCGGCCCATGCGCCGGATCAGTGCCGCCTGATCCTCCACGCCGTGGGTCACGTACAGGTTATGCACGCCACCGGCATTGGCGGTGCTCGGTAGCCCGAGTTTACGACCGGAATAGGTACCCAATACATAAGACACCAACTCACCCTTTTCGACGAACGGTTTGGCGTAGGTCGCCAGACCATCACCATCGAACGCCGCACTGCCCAACGCACGCATGAGGTGTGGGCGTTCATCCAGGGTCAGCCAGCTGGGAAACAGACGCTGGCCCATGGTCCCCTCAAGGAACGATGACTTGCGGTACAGGTTGCCGCCCGAGATCGCTGACAGGAAGCTGCCGAACAGGCCACCGGCAAGCTCTGCCGAGAACAGCACCGGCACCTCGCAGGTGGGCACCGGACGCGCACCCAGGCGGCTGGCCGCCCGCTGCGCGGCGCGCTGGCCGATGCTGCGAGGATCGGCCAGCAATTCCCCCTGGCGATTGACGTCATACCAGTAGTCGCGCTGCATCTGCCCGTCAGCTTCTGCGATCATCACGCAGCTCAGACTGTGGCGGGTCGATGCATAGCCGCCGATAAAGCCATGGCTGTTACCATACACGCGGCAGCCCTGATGGGTGTTGAGGGTGGTGCCGTCGGCGTTCTTGATCCGCGCATCGGCATCGAATGCCGCAGCCTCACATGCCAGTGCTTTCTCGATAGCCTGCTCCGGGGTGATGTCCCAGGCGTGATAAAGGTCGAAATCAGGCAGATCACGCGCCATCAGGGCCGGATCGGCAAGCCCTGCACAATCATCCTCAGAGGTGTGCTTGGCAATCGCCAAGGCCGCCGCAACTGTCTCGCGAATGGCCTCGCTGCCGCTGGCCGAAGTGCTGGCCGAGCCTTTGCGCTGACCGACGTACAGAGTGATGCCAAAACCCTGGTCACGATTGAACTCTACGGTTTCCACTTCCCGCTGACGCACCGAGGTGGACAAACCCTGCTCCAACGACACCGCCACTTCACAGGCGCTGGCCCCCTGGCGTTTAGCTTCGGCGATGATCTGTTCGACCTGCTCCTGCAACGCCGGCAGGGCTTGTGGACCTACGCTCTGGACTGCACTCATGGTTTTCTCCACTCAAATTCTGCGTTCGGCATGGGTCAATCTACGACCGGGCCGGACAAGCGGCCCCCGACTGGTTATCATGGCGGCGATTCTCAGCGGACTGCCCCCATGGTTGATTCTTACGACACCGCCTTCGACGGCGAAAAAAGCAAAACCCAGATCAAGCGCGAGATGCAGGCGCTGGTCGATATGGGCGAGCGCCTTACCACGCTCAAGCCCGACATCCTGGCCAAACTGCCTTTGACCGACGAACTTCGCGCGGCCCTCGAAGAGCACAAGCGGCACACTGCAAACGAGGCGAAAAGACGTCACAAGTCATTCATCGGCAAGCTGATGCGTGACCAGGACATCGACGCGATCAATGCCCTGCTTGACCAGCTCGACGCCTCCTCGCGCCAGTACAACGAGCGTTTCCACGGCCTCGAACGCTGGCGCGACCGGCTGATCGAAGGCACCGATGAAGTCCTGGAGAAATTCGTCCAGGAATATCCGGAAGCCGACCGCCAGCAACTGCGCTCGCTGATCCGCCAGGCCCAGCATGAGCTGAAGACCAACAAGGCGCCTTCCGCCAGCCGCAAGATCTTCAAGTACATTCGCACCCTGGACGAGGTTCAACGCGGCCTGCGTTGAGCCTCGCGACCGGGCAGGCGCCCTGCCCGCCCGGTTTCAACTTCATGCGCCCGTACCACCGACGGTGATCGCATCGATCTTCAGGGTCGGCTGACCCACGCCAACCGGCACCGACTGTCCATCTTTGCCACAGGTACCCACACCGCTGTCCAGCGCCAGGTCGTTACCGACCATCGACACCCGGCTCATGGCTTCCGGACCGTTGCCGATCAAGGTCGCACCTTTGACCGGTGCAGTAATTTTGCCGTCTTCGATCAGGTACGCTTCGCTGGTGGAGAACACAAACTTGCCACTGGTGATATCCACCTGGCCGCCGCCCAGATTGGCGCAGTAGATTCCGCGCTTGACCGACTTGATGATCTCCTCTGGATCACTTTCGCCTGCACGCATGTAGGTGTTGGTCATCCGTGGCATGGGCAAATGCGCGTACGACTCACGACGACCGTTGCCGGTGACCGCCATGCCCATCAGACGGGCATTGAGTTTGTCCTGCATGTAGCCCTTGAGAATGCCGTTCTCGATCAACGTGGTGCATTCGGTTGGCGTACCTTCGTCATCCACGCTCAACGAGCCACGGCGACCTTCCAGGGTGCCATCGTCAACGATGGTGCACAGGCTGGAAGCCACCTTCTCGCCCAGGTGGCCGCTGTAGGCGGAGCTGCCCTTGCGGTTGAAGTCGCCTTCCAGGCCATGGCCCACCGCCTCGTGCAGCAACACACCGGACCAGCCCGAGCCGAGAACCACCGGCAAGGTGCCGGCCGGCGCAGGAATTGCCTCAAGGTTGACCAGGGCCTGACGCAGCGCTTCGCGGGCAAAGCCCATGACGCGGTCGTCGGTGAAATAGCGATAGTCGGTGCGCCCACCACCGCCATGACCACCGCGCTCACGCCGACCGTTCTGCTCGACAATCACACTGACGTTGAACCGTACCAGCGGACGTACATCCGCAGCCAGGCTGCCATCGGCAGCGGCGATCAGGATGCGCTCCCAGACGCCGGCCATGCTCACCGTAACTTGCTGGATACGTGAGTCCAGGGCACGCGTGGCGGCGTCTACACGCTTGAGCAACTCGACCTTCTGCGCCCGGCTGAGCACCTCAAGCGGGTTATCGGTGCCGTAGAGCTGGACGATGTCCTGGCTTTTGAAGGCCTGGACACTGCCGTTCTGCCCGGCACGGGAAATCGAGCGGGCCGCACGCGCAGCTGAAGTCAGGGCTTCGAGGTTGATGGCATTGCTGTAGGCGAAACCGGTTTTCTCGCCAGACTGGGCACGTACGCCCACGCCCTGGTCGAGGTTGAAACTGCCTTCTTTGACGATCCCGTCTTCGAGTGCCCAGGATTCGGAAATCTGCCCCTGGAAATACAGGTCGGCGGCATCGATACCCGGCCCGGCCAACTCACCCAGCACTGACTGCAGGCTGTCGAGGGTCAACCCGCCCGGCGCCAGCAGATGCTCGCTGACAGTGGATAACATCTCGCTCATAGTCACTCCGAGGTGTGCGCAGGCCGCAAGGCGTCCTGCGAGAAAAAGCGCCGGTGCAAGGCCACCGGCATCCGCGCCCGAATGGACGCCTGTTCGCTGCTGTCGCGCTCGGCCAGCACCACGGCCTCGCCGCTCGCCTGTTCGGCGACAATGCGCCCCCAGGGATCGACGATCGCCGCATGTCCGTAAGTTTCCCGCGGTCCTGGATGGGTACCGCCCTGCGCGGCGGCCAGGACATAACATTGGGTTTCAATCGCCCGGGCCCGAATCAGCACTTCCCAGTGCGCCGCCCCGGTTACTGCGGTGAAGGCCGCAGGCGCACTGATCAGTTCGGCCCCGGCGGCGCGCAAAGCGCTGTACAGCTCCGGAAAGCGCAAGTCATAGCATACGCTCAAGCCCAGACGACCTACCGGGGTATCGGCCACCACCACCTGACTGCCATGGGCATAATCGTCAGACTCACGATAACGGCCGCGGTTATCGGCCACATCGACATCGAAGAGGTGCAACTTGTCGTAGCGTGCAACCGTTTGCCCATGCTCGTCGATCAACAGCGAGCAGGCATGCGCTTTGGCGTCGGGATGACCTTCAGGTGGCAAGGGCAAGGTACCGGCGACAATCCATAACTTGAGGTCACGGGCAGTCTGTTTCAACCAGGTAAGGATTGGCCCCTGGCCCAGCGCTTCGGCGCGACCGATGGCAGCACTGTCGCGACGGCCCATGGCGGCGAAATTTTCCGGCAGCACCGCCAGCCGCGCACCGCCTGCCGCCGCCTGCTCAAGCAAGCGCCGAGCCTGCTCCAGGTTGGCCGGGATATCGCTTTGGCTGACCATCTGGATCACTGCTGACTTCATGCGCGCTCCCGAGCTTATTTGTTGAACGGTTTTACAAAGCTGATTTTAGGCTCTTTCCACGGCCCTTCGACGCGGTAATGCACGCTGGCATAGCGCGACACCCGGTCACCCAGCAGGCGATCGACCAGGAACAACGCTCCACCGACCGCCGGCGCACCGACAATCAATGCCGCCAGCGGCAGATTGTTGGTGACGGGCAAGCTCACCTGCAGGTTGGCATCGACGCGGTCACGTACCATGTCCAGGGTGCCATCGAGCTCGAAGTTGCTCGAAGGTCCGGTCACGGTAATCGGCTCGCGGGTCACATACACACCTTCGCTGGCCACCAGCAGGCCCTTGACCCGGTCATAGCTCAAGCCTTTGTCGAACAGGTCGGAGAAGTCCAGACGCAAACGCCGGCCAATGGAGTTGAAGTTGAGCAGACCAAATACCCGCAGGGCCTGGGCACCGCCCTCGACTTCAACAAACTGGCCTTGTCGCAGGGCCGCATCGAGGCTGCCGGAGAGTCGTCCAAGGCTGACCCAGGCGGGCGATCCCGGCCAGCGCGCGTCGACATCCAGACGAAAATCGCGGCTGGTGACCGTAGGGGCGAAATTCCAGGCCTTGAGCACGTCTGCCAGGTTTTTGCCCTCCAGGCGTCCCTTGTACCAACTGCCACTGGCGCCCGGAGCGCCCTCCCAACCGCCGTTACCGTCGATCTGCAGCCCCTTGAGGCTGAGGTCCAGGTCGTTCAGGGCTATCCCCTTGGCCGTCGAACGTACCTTGAGCGCTACGCTGCCGAGCAAGTCATCACCACGGTACAGCTTGTCGATACTGAGGTCGACGGAAGGAATCTTGCGCGGGTCGATCTTGGCCATCGGATCAGGTGCGTTGGGTACGGTCACCTCAGCAGGATCTTGTGGCGGCAAGTGAATGGTCTGCAGGTTCACCACCAGCGGTGCGCCCTTGGCATCAGGCAGGCGTGCGTTGCCGATGGCTTCCTTGCTGTCCAGGCGCAATGCCCAGTTGTTCGGATTGCGGGCCAGCGCTACCACGGCCTGGTTCAGCTCAAGGCCAAAGCCCTTGAGGCGGGCAATGCTCAGGTTGACCCCACGCAGAAGCTGACGGGCACTGCCACCCGGATCATTGCCAGCCAGGGTACTCGCCTGCTCCTGCCAGGGACCAAGGTCGAGTTCGGCCAAGCGTCCGCGAATCTGCACACCCTGGCCACTTGGCAGTTGCGCGTTGCCGCCGCCAAACACCAGCTCCCCTCGACCCTGATCCAGCTTATCCATGGGCGCGGCATAGAGCATGTTGGCAACGTCGGCATAGCTGAGATTGAATCGACGCTCAGGCCCTTGCAGGGTCATGCCGAATTGGCTGTTACGGGCTTCTTCGGCTGTCTTGCCGAACGGAGCAGGCAAGTTGATTGCCAGGCCTTTGAGGCTCGAGTCGACCTTGAGCTGATTATCCCGGCTACCCAGTGTCAGCTGCAGTTGATACGGCAGCTCTCCGGCTAACGGCAAGGCTTGCTTGACCTGTAACCATTGGGTCAGCGCTGTGAGCGCAACCTGGCCCTTGGCCTCGACACGGGTTTGCAATTCACCGGGTTTGCCTTCGGCAAAGATCTGCGCAGTGATGGGCTTGTCGAAAACCCGTGCGCTGATGTTCTGACCGCTGAGGCCCTTGCCGTAGTCAAAGCGGAACGCGCCCTTGAGCTGGTTCAGCTCAAGTATGGGCGCGGCGATTTTCAGCCGCGCATCGCGGGTATCGAAATCCACCACTACCTGCGGTTGCTGCCCCTTGGCCAAGGGGATATCCAGCTTGAGCTTGCCCTTGAGCGCGCCTTGGCCCTCCCAGCCGGCGAACAGCTCGGCGGTGCCGATCGGCGCTTGCTGGAGGATTTTCAGGCCGTCGCCCAGGCTGCCGTCGAATGCCCCGTCCAGGTACATATGGCTGTTTTCGCCACTGGCGACGTGGGGGATGTTGACCTGCACATCGCTGACCTGGGTATCGAGCAACTGTCCGCGTTTTGCGTTGACCCGCACACCAGCGTCGTCGATGTACACATCACCATCGACTTTCTGCACCTGCGGCCAACCGGGCTGGAAGTCCAGCGCGGCATCATGGACCTTGAAGAACAGGCTGATGCTGCGCGCCTGCTCGGAAGCACCGTGATTGAGCGAGCCCTGGTACTGGAAATAGCCTTCGTCGACCGCGCCCTTGAGAATGGCAGTACGCAACCACTCATCCAGCGCCGGGCTCAGGACCTCAGGCAGGTACTTGGCGGTGTAGCGACCATCGCCGTCGACCAGGCCGACGCGCAAGTCCATATAGTCTTCACGTGCCTCATCGAACAGCAGGCGGATGAGGAAGTCACCGGCAATCTTGCCTTCCTCGCCCAAGACCTTCAGGTACGGCGCGATGAGGGTGAAGCCTTCCTGGTCCAGGCGCCAGGTCAGGCGCGCATTGGCCTTCTGGTAGTTCCAGGGTTTGGCGAAAATCGGGTCGAGGTGAAGCATGAAAGCGTCAGTGTCCAGGCGTAGCTCGCCTTGCCCGAGGTCGCCACTGATACTGCCGCTGACGTTCCCCGCTGCCGGGGCGCCGTGATAGGCGTTGAAACCCACCCGTTCAAGATTGGCGGCAAAGCTCAGACGCTGATCCCCGGTGGCCTTGGGCCGCACATCGAGCACGACATTGCGCAGACTGCCGGTGACCTTGAGCCCATGGACCACCGCCATGGCCTGATCTGGCAGGGGTGCCAGCGACTCGATCAGCGGTGTGAGCGGCGTCAGGTTCAGGCGGTCGGCCTGGATCTTCCAGGTTTCATCGCCCGCTTCGCTGGCGCCACGCTGGTCCAGTTGCAGGTGCGACTCCCAGCGGGTCTTGCCCAGGCTCATGGCCAACGAATCGACCTGCACGGCAAAACCTTGTTCGTTGCGCTGGAACCAGGCATTGAGCGCCAGATTTTCTACCTTGGCCTCTTTACGCTCGGCATAAGCGCCGCGCAACTGCGGGGCGTTGAGGCGGACCACGGCACTCTGCAACTGGCCCTTGCCCCAATTCAACCAGAATTCGCCACCGGCCTTGAGCTCCTTGGCCTGCCATTGCCCCAGCAAGCGCGGTGGTAACCAGCGCGCCCAATCACTCTGGGGCAGGCTGAGATAGGCATCGATCTCGCCATCACGCCAGTGCGCCGGACGAATGCGGCTACGCACATTCATGGCCACGGGTTGACCATCGGGCAAGGTCAGGCGCACATCCAGACGCTGGCGAACGCCTCCTGTTTGCAGCCCGAGGCTGACATAAGTGAGGGTCATGAGATCGCGCTGGAAAGGCTCGAGGGTGACCTGGCTGTCGAGCACCGTGATCTTCGACACCGCTTGCAGGCGTTGCAGCAACTGCTGCGGATCCAGCGGCTGATCATCGGTTTTCGGCAGTCCGTCGAGGGTCCAGGCGCCCTGTTCGTCTTCATGCAGGCTCAGGTGCAGGCCACCGACTTCGAGGTTGGCCAGACGCAGTTGACGCTCAGTGAGGCTGGCCCACAGATCCGGCACCACCTTGACCCCGTCCAGACGCAACGCCGTGGCACCTTCACCGACCTGGATATCGTTGACCACCAGAACCGGTGCCAGGCCACTCCAGTGCCCTTCCAGGCTACCAATGTGCACAGGCATGCCCAAAGCCTGCTCGGCTTTGTCTTCGACTTCGGCGCGGTACTCGGCCACCAGCGGCACCAGTTGTCGGCCAAGGCTGACATACAGCGCCACCAGCACAGCCAGCAAGGCACAAATCCCCAGGCCCCAGCGGGTCATCGCGCCCAGAACGCGGATCAGACGTTCCATGGCAATGGCCCTCCTACTCGTGCCTTAACTATGGCCGCAACCGGGCGCTTTTCCAGCCCTTGCAGCAGCCAGTTACATTGAGGCCTCAGAGCAGCACCACATCGTATTGTTCCTGGGAGTACATCGACTCGACCTGAAAGCGAATGGTGCGGCCGATGAAGGTCTCAAGCTCGGCGACGTTACCCGACTCTTCATCCAGCAGCCGGTCTACCACTTTCTGATTGGCCAGCACGCGATAACCTTCGGCCTGGTAGGCACGGGCTTCTCGCAGGATCTCGCGGAAAATCTCGTAACAGATCGTCTCGGGAGTTTTCAGCTTGCCCCGCCCCTGACAGCAATGGCACGGCTCGCACAGCACCTGCTCAAGGCTTTCGCGGGTGCGCTTCCGGGTCATCTGCACCAGACCGAGTTCGGTGATGCCGATGATGTTGGTCTTGGCGTGGTCGCGTTCGAGCTGCTTTTCCAGGGTCCGTAGCACCTGGCGCTGGTGCTCCTCATCTTCCATGTCGATGAAGTCGATGATGATGATGCCGCCGATATTGCGCAGGCGCAGTTGCCGGGCAATGGCGGTGGCCGCTTCCAGATTGGTCTTGAAGATGGTCTCTTCAAGGTTGCGGTGGCCAACAAAGGCCCCGGTGTTGACGTCGATCGTGGTCATCGCCTCAGCCGGATCGACCACCAGGTAGCCGCCGGACTTGAGCGGCACCTTACGGTCCAGCGCACGCTGAATTTCATCTTCCACGCCATACAGATCGAAGATGGGTCGCTCGCCCGGATAGTGTTCCAGACGGTCGGCGATTTCGGGCATCAGTTCGCCGACGAACTGCGTGGTTTTCTGAAAGGTTTCCCGCGAGTCGATGCGGATCTTCTCAATTTTCGGGTTGACCAGGTCGCGCAGGGTACGCAAGGCCAGGCCCAGGTCTTCATAGATTTCCGTTGGCGCGCCGACTGTCTTGATCTGGGTGCCGATCTGCTCCCAGAGCCTGCGCAAATAGCGAATGTCCATGAGGATTTCATCGGCGCCGGCACCCTCGGCCGCAGTACGCAGAATAAAACCGCCGGCATCCTGGATGTTTTCCGCGGCGATGCAGTCGGTGACCACCTGCTTGAGGCGCTCTCGTTCGGCTTCGTCTTCGATCTTCAGGGAAATTCCGACATGGCTGGTGCGCGGCATGTACACCAGGTAACGCGAAGGAATCGACAACTGAGTGGTCAGGCGTGCGCCTTTGGAGCCGATGGGGTCCTTGGTGACCTGCACCACCAGGCTCTGGCCTTCATGCACCAGCGCGCTGATGCTTTCCACCGAGGAGCCTTCGCGCTGGGAGATTTCCGACGCGTGAATAAAAGCTGCGCGATCCAGGCCGATGTCGACGAACGCCGCTTGCATCCCAGGTAGTACGCGAACCACCTTGCCTTTGTAGATATTGCCGACAATGCCCCGCCGCTGAGTGCGCTCAACATGCACTTCCTGAAGAACACCGTTCTCCACCACCGCCACGCGTGATTCCATCGGTGTGATATTGATCAGAATCTCTTCACTCATGGCAGGCTCTCGTCAAAGGACTTCAGTAATGATGGATCGCTCGTCGGCGACTGGCTAGCAGTTGTCTTGTCCTCGCTCAACGGGCCGACAACGATTGCCAACAGGGAATGGCAAATTGTCCTAGCAATTCGGCGGTTTCACTCAGCGGCAATCCGACCACCGCCGAATAGCTGCCTTCGATGCGCTGCACGAATACCGCACCCAGACCCTGGATGGCATAGGCGCCGGCTTTATCCAGCGGCTCGCCGCTGGCCCAGTAATCTTGCGCTTGCTGGGTAGAAATAGGACCAAAGCGCACCTGGCTGACGACGCAGACGCTCAGGCAACGCTGCTGATCGGCAACTGCAACCGCCGTCAACACTTGATGCTCGCGACCCGATAACGCCGCAAGCATGGCCAGGGCATCTTCACGATCAACAGGTTTGCCAAGAATCCGCCCATCCAGCACCACAGCGGTGTCAGCCCCGAGCACCGCCAGCCGGGTGCCCGCATTGGTGGACAGCAGTTCGACCAGACCGGCGTTTGCCTTGGCCCGCGCCAGGCGCTCGACATACGCCGGCGCAGCCTCATCGGCCAACGGGGTTTCGTCGACCGCAGCGCCAAGCGTGGTGAAGGGAATACCGATCTGGGTCAGCAACTCCCGACGGCGAGGTGAACCGGAGGCCAGGTACAACGGGGTCATCGTGACTTCTCCCTGTCAACGTCGGGAAGCGGGCTCAGTTGATGCTCAGACGCAAGCGCAGCCCACGCAGGGCGAAACTGATCCAGGGCCAGAGCAACGCGCTGATGACCGCTGACCAGATCAGCGCCAGGGTCGGCAGGCGGTTGCCGGTCAGGGCGCTCAGCCACAGTTGCACCAGCTGGGCCAGGCCGAAAATCACCAGGATCACCAGGCTTTGCTGCCACATCGGGAACATCCGCAGGCGTTGTTGCAGTGTCAGCACCAGGAAGGTGATCAAGGTCAGCACCAGGGCGTTCTGCCCCAGCAAGGTGCCATACAGCACGTCCTCGGCCAGGCCCAGGACAAACGCGGTGGTCATGCCGACCTTGTGTGGCAACGCCAGGGTCCAGAAGGCCAGCAGCAAGGCAAGCCACATGGGCCGGAAGACTTCCATGAACTGCGGTAGCGGCGACACGCTGAGCAGCAGTCCCAGCACAAACGTCAGCCAGACTACCCAGCCGTTACGGCTGCGAGTACTCACCATCAGTGTCTCTCCCGGGTCGGGGTCGGGGCAGCACCGCTGGCTGCAGCCGGCGCTGGCGCCGGGGCTACAGGCACAGACGCTGGCGCTGCAACAGGTGCTGGCGCGGTGTGGGCAGGGGCCGCCCCAGGGGCAGCAGCCGGAGCCGCCGCCGGCGCAGGTGTCAGCGCAGCGGCGCCAGGCGGTGTTGCCTCGCCAGCGCCAGGTAGCCCTTGGCGATCAGCGGCCTCCTGGGCCATGGCGGCATCAGTGGCGCGCTGCTCGGGGGTACGGCTGTCGGTGAACACCAGCAACAGGTAGCGACTGCGATTGAGTGCGGCGGTCGGGATCGCGCGAACAATGGCGAATGGCTGACCGGAGTCGTGGATCACTTCTTTTACCGTAGCCACAGGGTAGCCGGCTGGGAATCGCTGCCCCAGACCGGAGCTGACCAACAGGTCGCCTTCCTTGATGTCGGCTGTATCGGCGACATGACGCAATTCCAGACGCTCAGGGTTACCCGTGCCACTGGCAATCGCGCGCAGGCCGTTGCGGTTGACCTGCACCGGAATGCTGTGGGTGGTGTCGGTCAGCAGCAATACACGAGCGGTATAGGGCATCAACTCGACCACCTGGCCCATCAGGCCGCGGGCATCGAGCACCGGCTGACCGAGGACCACGCCATCGCGCTCGCCCTTGTTGATCAGGATACGGTGGGTGAACGGATTGGGGTCGACACCGATCAATTCGGCAACTTCGACCTTCTCATTGACCAATGCCGACGAATTGAGCAGCTCGCGCAGGCGCACGTTCTGCTCGGTCAGGGCGGCCAGCTTCTGCACGCGCCCTTGCATGAGCAAGGCTTCGGTCTTGAGTTTCTCGTTCTCGGCGATCAGCTCGGTGCGGCTGCCGAACTGGCTGGCGATACCCTGCCACAAGCTCTGCGGCAAGTCGGTGATGTGATAGGACTCCATCAGCACCAGCCCCATCTGGCTGCGTACCGGTTTGAGCAGGGGGAAGCGCGCATCGACCACCATCAGGGTGATCGACAGCACAACCAGCACGAGCAGGTGCACGCCCAGCGAAGGGCCCTTGGCGAAAAGCGGTTTAATAAGCCGCTCCTCGTGGACGACGATTCAAGAGGTCATTCATACGGCAACGCACCGGCCTGCTTGCGGATTGACGGAAAATGACGCCCACGCGGACGTCAGCCCAGCACATACAGGTAGCACTGTGAGCACTACCTGTAAACCGGGCGGCATGTTTGCTGCAGCCAGCTTACTCGCTGGAGAGCAGGTCCATGGTGTGTTTGTCCATCATTTCCAGGGCACGGCCACCGCCACGGGCAACACAGGTCAGCGGGTCTTCGGCAACGATGACCGGCAGGCCGGTTTCCTGGGCCAGCAGTTTGTCCAGGTCGCGCAGCAGGGCGCCACCACCGGTCAGCACCAGACCGCGCTCGGCGATGTCCGAAGCCAGTTCCGGTGGCGATTGCTCCAGGGCACTCTTGACCGCCTGAACGATAGTCGCCAGGGACTCCTGCAGTGCTTCAAGCACCTCGTTGGAATTGAGGGTGAAGGCACGTGGCACGCCCTCGGCCAGGTTACGGCCGCGAACATCGACTTCACGTACTTCGCCACCTGGATAGGCGGTACCGATTTCCTGCTTGATGCGCTCGGCGGTGGATTCACCGATCAGGCTGCCGTAGTTACGGCGCACGTAGGTCACGATCGCTTCGTCGAAGCGGTCACCACCGACACGTACGGATTCGGCATAGACCACGCCATTCAGGGAGATCAGTGCGATTTCAGTGGTACCACCACCGATATCGACGACCATCGAACCACGGGCTTCCTCGACCGGCAGGCCGGCACCGATAGCGGCAGCCATTGGCTCTTCGATCAGGAACACTTCGCGGGCACCGGCGCCCAGCGCCGATTCACGAATGGCGCGACGCTCGACCTGGGTCGATTTGCACGGCACACAGATCAGCACGCGCGGGCTTGGCTGCAGGAAGCTGTTCTCGTGAACCTTGTTGATGAAGTACTGCAGCATTTTTTCGCAAACGCTGAAGTCGGCGATCACGCCGTCCTTCATCGGACGAATGGCAGCAATGTTGCCGGGCGTACGGCCCAGCATGCGCTTGGCTTCGGTACCTACCGCGACGACACTTTTCTGGTTGCCGTGAGTACGAATGGCCACAACAGAGGGCTCATTCAGGACGATACCGCGCTCACGCACGTAAATAAGGGTGTTGGCAGTGCCCAGGTCGATGGAAAGATCGCTGGAAAACATGCCACGCAGTTTCTTGAACATGGGAAAGTGACCCTAGGCAACGCGTGGGTAAAAAAGTGCGGCAAACTCTAACAACGGCGGGGATTTTGGGCAAGGCGCCAATATGTTAAATTGGCAGTTTTTCCGAGCAAGCCAGCACACAATCGCGGCCTTATGACCGTAAATCTGCCAGCATGTTCCTTATCGCGGACCAAATCCGTTTTTTGTTTCCCCAGGAGATCCCCATGGCGCTTGAACGCTGCGACGTGGAAAAGATCGCCCATCTGGCCCGACTGGGCCTGAATGAAGCCGATCTGCCACGCACTACCGATGCCCTGAACAGTATTCTGGGACTGGTCGACCAGATGCAAGCCGTCGACACCACTGGCATCGAGCCACTGGCGCATCCGCTGGAAGCCAATCAGCGCCTGCGCGCCGATGTGGTAACAGAAAGTAACCATCGCGACAGTTACCAGGCCATCGCCCCGGCGACGGAAAACGGCCTGTACCTGGTTCCGAAAGTCATCGAGTAAGGGAATAGAGCCTGCCATGCATCAACTGACCCTGGCCGAGATCGCCCGCGGACTCGCCGACAAAAAGTTTTCTTCCGAAGAGCTGACCCGCACCCTGCTGGCGCGGATCAACCAGCTCGACCCGCAACTCAACAGTTTCATCAGCGTCACCGAAGAGCTGGCCATCAGCCAGGCCCGCGCCGCCGACGCCCGTCGCGCCGCCGGTGAGAACGGCCCCCTGCTCGGCGCGCCGATCGCCCACAAGGACCTGTTCTGCACCCAGGGCATCCGCACCAGCTGCGGTTCGAAGATGCTCGACAACTTCAAGGCGCCGTACGACGCGACCGTGGTCAGCAAGCTGGCCGAAGCCGGCACGGTGACCCTGGGCAAGACCAACATGGACGAATTCGCCATGGGTTCGGCCAACGAATCCAGCCACTACGGCCCGGTGAAGAACCCCTGGAACCTTGAGCACGTACCGGGCGGTTCGTCCGGTGGTTCGGCAGCAGCCGTGGCAGCGCGCCTGCTGCCGGCGAGCACCGGCACCGACACCGGCGGCTCGATCCGACAGCCGGCAGCGCTGACCAACCTCACCGGCCTGAAACCGACGTACGGTCGTGTTTCGCGCTGGGGCATGATTGCCTACGCATCGAGTCTCGACCAGGGCGGCCCACTGGCACGCACCGCCGAAGACTGCGCACTGCTGCTGCAAGGCATGGCCGGTTTCGACGCCAAGGACTCCACCTGCATCGATGAACCCGTACCGGACTACAGCGCCGGCCTGAACGGTTCGCTCGAAGGCCTGCGCATCGGCCTGCCGAAGGAATACTTCGGCGCCGGCCTCGACCCGCGCATCGCCGACCTGATCCAGGCCAGCGTCAAGGAGCTGGAAAAGCTCGGCGCAGTGGTCAAGGAAATCAGCCTGCCGAACATGCAGCACGGTATTCCGGCTTACTACGTGATCGCTCCGGCGGAAGCCTCGTCGAACCTGTCGCGTTTCGACGGTGTGCGTTTCGGCTACCGCTGCGAGAACCCGGTTGACCTCACCGACCTGTACAAGCGCTCCCGTGGCGAAGGTTTCGGTGCCGAAGTACAACGCCGGATCATGGTCGGTGCCTACGCCCTCTCGGCCGGTTACTACGACGCCTACTACCTGCAGGCGCAGAAGATCCGTCGCCTGATCAAGAACGATTTCATGGCCGCCTTCAACGACGTCGACGTGATTCTCGGCCCGACCACGCCAAACCTGGCGTGGAAAATCGGCGCCAAGAACAACGACCCGGTCGCTGCGTACCTGGAAGACGTGTACACCATCACCGCCAACCTCGCGGGCCTGCCTGGCCTGTCGATGCCGGCCGGTTTTGTCGATGGTCTGCCGGTTGGCGTGCAACTGCTCGCCCCGTACTTCCAGGAAGGCCGCCTGCTCAACGTCGCGCACCGCTATCAGCAAGTCACTGATTGGCACACCCGCGCACCTACCGGCTTCTGAGGGATCACCACATGCAATGGGAAGTTGTCATCGGGCTGGAGATTCACACCCAGCTCGCCACCCAGTCGAAGATTTTCTCCGGCAGCGCCACCACTTTCGGTTCCGAGCCGAACACTCAGGCCAGCCTGATCGACCTGGGCATGCCCGGCGTACTGCCGGTGCTCAACCAGGAAGCGGTGCGCATGGCCTGCATGTTCGGCCTGGCGATTGACGCCGAGATCGGCCAGCACAACGTATTCGCGCGCAAGAACTACTTCTACCCCGACCTGCCCAAGGGTTACCAGATCAGTCAGATGGAGCTGCCGATCGTCGGCAAGGGCCACCTGGACATCGCCCTCGAAGACGGTACGGTCAAACGTGTCGGCATCACCCGTGCGCACCTCGAAGAAGATGCCGGCAAAAGCCTGCACGAAGACTTCAGCGGTTCCACCGGCATCGACCTGAACCGTGCCGGCACGCCGCTGCTGGAAATCGTTTCCGAACCGGACATGCGTAACGCCAAGGAAGCCGTGGCCTATGTCAAGGCGATCCACGCACTGGTGCGCTACCTGGGCATCTGCGACGGCAACATGGCCGAAGGCTCGCTGCGTTGCGACTGCAACGTCTCGGTCCGGCCGAAAGGCCAGGTCGAGTTCGGTACTCGCTGCGAGATCAAGAACGTCAACTCCTTCCGCTTCATCGAGCGCGCGATCAACACGGAAATCCAGCGTCAGATCGAGCTGATCGAAGACGGCGGCAAAGTTGTTCAGGAAACTCGCCTGTACGACCCGAACAAGGACGAGACGCGCTCGATGCGCAGCAAAGAGGAAGCCAACGACTACCGTTACTTCCCCGATCCGGACCTGCTGCCGGTGGTGATCGAGGGCGCCTACCTCGAAACTATTCGCGCCACCTTGCCGGAGCTGCCGCCCCAGAAGCGCGAGCGCTTCCAGAGCCAGTTCGGTCTGTCGGCCTACGATGCCAACGTTCTGGCTTCGAGCCGCGAACAAGCCGACTACTTCGAGCAAGTGGTTGCGGTGTGTGGCGATGCCAAGCTGGCAGCCAACTGGGTCATGGTCGAGCTGGGCAGCCTGCTCAACAAGCTCGGCCTGGAAATCGACCAGGCGCCGGTTACCGCCGCGCAACTGGGCGGCATGCTGCAGCGCATTCTCGACAACACCATCAGCGGCAAGATCGCCAAGGTGGTCTTCGAGAAGATGGCAGCGGGCGAAGGCGACGCCGACCAGATTATCGAAGCCGAAGGCCTGAAACAGGTCACCGACAGCGGTGCGATCGAGAAGGTCCTGGACGAAGTGCTGGCCGCCAACGCCGAGCAGGTCGAGCAGTACCGCGCCGCCGATGAAGCCAAGCGCGGCAAGATGTTCGGCTTCTTCGTCGGCCAGGCCATGAAAGCCTCCAAGGGCAAGGCCAACCCGCAGCAAGTGAACCAATTGCTCAAGAGCAAGCTCGAAGGGTAAATCGCGTCGTCTGCTTATCGGGGGGAGGGGCAACCTTCAACCGGGAGTTCTCTGGGGGCAGGCGGTTTTCTTGAC
>NZ_JBMOWO010000020.1:0-25411 GCF_049310525.1 Pseudomonas sp. GZD-222 | reverse complement strand
GTAGAGAAAAACTCCTTCCTCGTGGTTTTTTTTTTGGGGGGTGTTTTTTCCCCGCGATGGCCACCCCACGGAGCAATTGCACACATGTGGCGTCCCCTCAGCGCACTCGCGCTCTTTTCCCTGCTGGCCGGCTGCGCCAGCCACGATATCGATCCTCGCGGCTACGACAAGTCCGGAACCGCCTCTTACTATGGCTCCCGTCATCACGGTAAACGCACCGCCAGTGGCGAGCCTTTCAATCAAAATGCCATGACCGCTGCCCACCGCAGCTTGCCTTTCGGCACCCAGGTCAAGGTCACCAACCTGAACAACGAGCGTAGCGTGATTGTGCGCATCAACGACCGTGGCCCCCACACCCGCGGGCGATTGATTGATCTGTCACGTGCTGCCGCAGAAAAACTGGGCATGATCCGTAGCGGAACGGCGCGTGTACGGGTACAAAGTCTCAGCGACTGACCCTGTTACGGAGCACAACCATTTTCGACCTGGCCGCCTTACCCACCTTCAGCCTGCTGCAATTGGCCTTAGGCTTACTGCTGCTTGTCAGCGGCGCCGAATTGTTGGTGCGCTCAGCCTTGCGCGTAGCATCCAGCCTGCAGGTCCGTCCGCTGATCATCGGCTTGAGCCTGGTAGCCTTCGGCAGCAGCGCGCCGCAGCTTACCGTCAGCCTGCAAGCCGCCTACACCGGCGCCCCGGATGTGGCGGTAGGCAGCGTGATTGGCAGCAACATCTTCAATATTCTGGTCACCCTGGGCCTGGCCGCGCTGATCATCCCTTTACGCGTTTCACGCCAGTTGGTGCGCCTGGACATCCCGGTGATGATCGGCGCCAGCCTGCTGGTCTACCTGCTGGCCTTCAACGAGCTGCTTGGGCGCCTTGAAGGCGCGTTGCTGCTGCTAGGCCTGGTGGCGTATCTGGCAATCCTCTGGCACCAGTCACGGCACTATGCTCGTACCTTTCCTGCCCCCGGCCCACGCCCACAACAAGGCGCCGGGTTCTGGATCACCAGCCTGCTGCTGATGCTGGCCGGACTGGGACTGCTGAGCCTGGCCGGACACCTGCTACTTGAGGCTGCCGTCGAGGTGGCGGTTGACCTGGGCCTGTCTGAACGGGTGATCGGCCTGACGGTGGTGGCGGTCTGTACCTCGCTGCCGGAACTGGCCACCTCGCTGATTGCCGCCCTGCGCGGCGAACGCGAGATCGCCGTGGGCAACGTCATCGGCAGCAACCTGTTCAACCTGCTGGCGGTGCTCGGCCTGACTGCGCTGGTGGCACCCGAGCCTCTGTCGATCTCGCCCAACGCCCTGGATTTTGACCTGCCGGTGATGCTTGGCGTCGCCGCCTTGAGCCTGCCGGTATTCTATTCGGGATACCGCGTGACCCGTGCCGAAGGTCTGGTGTTTCTTGGCTTGTACCTGGCTTACGGTCTGCATGTGGTGGCCTTCACCACCGGCATGCCGCTGGCCACCCGCCTGGAAAAACTGATGCTGTTCTATGCACTGCCAGTGCTCGGGGCGTTGCTGCTGTATACGACCCTGCGCGCCTGGCGCCGCCAACACTAAGGAAAACAAGATGGGCGATACCACCAAAACCGGCGAGCAGGTCCGCCGCCAAGTCATGGGCGATGCGTTTGTTGATCGCGCACTGGGCAATGCCACCGAGTTCACTCAGCCGCTACAAGTCTTCGTCAACGAACATGCCTGGGGCAGTGTCTGGAGCCGTGAAGGCTTGCCGCTGAAAACCCGCAGCCTGATTACCCTGGCTGCGCTGACGGCGCTCAAGTGCCCACAGGAACTCAAGGGCCACGTACGTGGCGCCCTGAACAATGGCTGTACGGTTGAAGAGATTCGCGAAGCGCTACTGCATTGCGCAGTGTACGCCGGGGTTCCTGCGGCCATTGATGCATTCCGCGCGGCCCAGGAAGTGATCGACAGCTACCAGCAGAGCTGATCGATCACCCCGAAAACAGGCCGTCAGTCAGCAGCGACGGCGGCCTTGTGGCCTTTTTTCTTCAGCCAGAAAGCCACGCCCAACACCGCCAGCCACACCGGAATCAACAGCACCGAAATACGGATACCCGGCGTCAGGTACATGATGACCAGGATCAGCGCGAGGAAGGCCAGGCAGACATAGTTGGTCAGCGGATAGCCCCAGCTCTTGTAGAACGTCGTCTCGCCAGCCGCCTGCTTGGCACGGCGGAATTTCAGGTGGGTGATGCTGATGATGCCCCAGTTGATCACCAGCGACGACACCACCAGCGCCATCAGCAAGCCAAAGGCTTCAGCCGGCATAAAATAGTTGATCAGCACGCACAGCCCGGTCGCCAGCGCCGAGATCCCCAGCGCCGCCAACGGCACGCCACGGTCGTTGACCTTGAGCAGACGCTTGGGCGCATCGCCCTGTACTGCCAGACCGAAGAGCATGCGGCTGTTGCAGTACACGCAGCTGTTGTAGACCGACAATGCCGCTGTCAGCACCACCAGGTTGAGAATCGTAGCCACCAGATTGCTGTCCAGGGCATGGAAAATCATCACGAACGGGCTACCGCCCTGCACGACTTTCTGCCACGGATACAGCGACAGCAGCACCGCCAGAGCGCCGATGTAGAAAATCAGGATGCGATAGATCACCTGATTGGTCGCGCGCGGAATGCTGTACTTGGGGTTGTCGGCTTCGGCAGCGGTGATCCCCACCAACTCCAGGCCGCCAAAGGAAAACATGATCACCGCCAGCGCCATCATCAGACCGCTGATGCCATTGGGGAAAAAACCGCCGTATTGCCACAGATTGGCAACACTGGCATCAGGCCCGCCGTTACCGCTGATCAACAGGTAACCACCAAAGGCGATCATGCTGACAATGGCCACCACCTTGATCAGGGCAAACCAGAACTCCATCTCGCCATAGACTTTCACCTGGCTGAGGTTGATCAGGTTGATCACCACGAAGAATATCGCCGCCGTCGCCCAGGTCGGAAAATCTGGCCACCAGTACTGGATGTAGATGCCCACAGCGGTGAGTTCGGCCATACCGACCAGCACATACAGCACCCAGTAGTTCCAGCCGGACATAAACCCGGCGAACTCGCTCCAGTAGCGGTGGGCGAAATGACTGAAGGTGCCGGACACCGGCTCCTCGACCACCATTTCACCGAGCTGGCGCATGATGAAAAAGGCAATCAGGCCGGCAATGGCGTAACCCAGCAGCACGGACGGGCCGGCCAACTGGATAGTCTGGGCAATACCCAGAAACAGACCGGTGCCGATGGCGCCACCCAGCGCGATCAGCTGGATATGGCGATTCTTCAGCCCGCGGTGTAACCGCTCTGGGGTGATCTCGTCTTGCATGAAGTGTCCTCGAGGGTAAGAGGCAGTGTTGGAATTATTTTCTTACAGAATCTAGATCCAGCCGCCCCACTGCAAGAAAAAGATGCCGATATTGGTGGTAATGGCCGCCATCAGGGTGGTTATGACGATAATCGCCGCTGCCAACTGGTGATTGCCGTTGGTGGATCTGGCCATCACATAGCTTGCCGCTGCCGTGGGGCTACCGAAGTAGAGGAACAAGATACCCAGCTCGGCGCCACGAAAACCACAAAGGAAGGCACCCAGCGTGGCCAGCAGCGGCAGCCAGACCATCTTGATCAGACTGACACTGACTGCCAGCCCGCCACTCTGGCGCAGCGAGGCCAGCGACAAGGTGCCGCCGATACAAATCAGCGCCAGCGGCAGGGTCATCTGCGCCAGGTAGTCGCCGGAGGTCAGCAGCCAGTTCGGTAGCGCCACCTGCCCGTACGCCAGCAAAGCCGCCAGCAACACACTGATGATCAGCGGATTGCGCAGGATGCTCTTGCAGATACTCCAGGGGTCGGACTTGGCACTGGGGCTGTACACCGCCAGCACCACGACCGAAAGCGAGTTGTAGAGCAGGATCACCAGCCCGGCGAGTACCGCACCCAGTGAAATGCCGTAATCACCGTACATGCTCGCGGCCAGTGCCAGACCAATCACGCCGTTGTTGCCACGAAACGCACCCTGGGTATAGATCCCGCGATCTTCCCGTGGGCAGCGCCAGATCGCCAGGCCCCAGGCCAGACCGAAGCCGATCAGGGTAGCGATGGCAAAGTACAGCAACAGCCCCGGCTGCACGGCCGACGTCAGGTCAGCGTGATAGATCCCCAGAAACAACAACGCCGGCATACAGACGTTGAACACCAGCGCCGAGGCGGTGTGGATAAAACCATCGTTGATTGCCTTGATGCGCTTGAGCAGCACGCCCATGAACAACATGGCGAAGACCGGCGCCGTGATGTTCAGCGTCTGTAAAAAAAGGGCGAGCATGCAGGGCGGTCCCGTTGGCTGTCGTTAGGGGGCTAATGATACGCCAGCCACCAATCGATAAATCGCATTCTGCTGTAGGAAAAAAGAATTGTTGACGTAGGAAGCGGTTCGGATATGATCCAGACAACTGTACATATATACAGTTATTTACGGAAATCCACGACAGCTCAAAGGAATTGAACATGTCAGGTTTACACACCGGGCTGCACGCCCAACCGCTGCTTGCCACTCCCGTGGTCGCCGACCTCGATGCGCTCTTCAGCGTCGACGGCATCAACCTTCCTGGCCCCGACGCCCGCGTAATGCTGGTGATCGATGGCCATCACACCATCAAATATCACCACCTTGGCCCAACGGCCAGACCGTCAACCAACCGCAAACCGGTATTGCGCTTCGAAGGTGGCGAACACATCGCCATAGGCGACACTACCCTGCTGCGCTTCAGTACAGACAGTGCATCGATCGAGGCCTGGAAAGTCGCCTTGCATCTGCCCAACGGCCTGGCCCTGAGCTATGGCCAGATCGTTGCCTTGGGTGGCGACTTCTATGGCATCCCCGAACAACCGATTGCCGATGGTGCCAGCGCTCAGGAGCGAGTCGAGCGCTTCATCGCTGCCTTTGATTCGCTGGCCGTACTGCCCGCCTCCCGGGACGAAGCCAGCAAGATCCTCGCGATCATGCAGCGGGAAATCGCCGCTGCCAACCAGGCGTTGAAAGACGGTCGCCAACCGCATGAAGCCTACGATCAGTTGGGCGACAGCCTTTCGGAAGAATGGAACAAGATCACCGGCGGCGGCAGCTTCGTCTCACCCATGTTCCCCTTGGGCCGCTACCTGAAGCTGGCGGCCGGCAACTGGGACCATTTCGGTGAATGGGCGCTACTCGCCTATATCGCCGGGCACACTGCAGCGCTGCGACAGGCAGTAAAAGCGAAAGCCAGTGATGATGCCGGGCAGCTGGAACTGGCTTACGCGATGAACGCCTTCGCCGACCACTTCCTCACCGACCTGTTCTCGGCTGGCCATGTGCGAGTACCGCGCAAGGCAATCAAGGATAACGTCACCCCGGCCGACCTCGGCTCACTGATCTCGCGTTTCATGCACGACGAAGACAGCAAATATGGTCTGGTGTTGCGCAATGCCCAAGGTGATACCTGGCGCGGTTACGGCGACAAGCGCTACTTCGACACCATTGATGTCGCCAACCGCAAACAGATCAGCAAGGCGGTTCAAGCGTCTGCCGATGAGGTTTTTCAGGCCTACAACAGCGGTGCCTTACCCGCGCCGGATAGCTACGGCGCCTTGCGCATCGCTGCCGACCTGCAAGCCGCCGTTGAAAGTCAGGCGGCGGGAAATTTTGCACCGTTGTTTGCCCTGCGCAACGGCAAACTGATGCGCCGCGCCGACGTCAACAACCTCAATGATCAGACTCAGATCGATAACTGGTGGGGCTGGAGTACCTACCTGTTGCTCAAGGACTACACACCAAACAAGCCCAACGGTTACCTCGAAGCCCCTGTCGCTGCACCCGGCATTCATAGCGACGGCTGGCAGACCCAGGTGCCGAGCCCGCCGAACTGGCTGCCAGGCCATGCCGTGCGCTATGCAGTGAGCGTGGTCAATGGCCTGAACGAATCGTACATCGGCCCCTGGAGTGACTACGCCGAGCTCAACGAGCGCTTCCAGCCGACCCTGACGGTACCGATGGATAACTCGGGGAACTCAACCGCGCGCCACCTGTTCCGCCAGTTCCGTGGCGGCTCGCCGGAGTTGATTGCTTCGCTGGATGCGGCCACCACAACCTATATCGATCATCATCAGTGATAAGGACATCACCTATGAGCATTACCCTGAACATCGAACTGGCATCGGGCCAGTCGCTTGAGGATGTACCACTGGAACTGCTGCGCGATGGCGTGGTGGTAGGCCGGGCCAAGTTGGCTGAGACGGGCAAGGTGGTGTTTGATGCTGCGCCCGGGACCGGGCAGCTGGCGGTGCGGGTGGATCGGACGATCCTCGGCACCCGGTAAATCTATCGCGGGGCAAGCCCACTCCGTGGGAGCGGACTTGCCCCGCGATGAGGCCTTCAGCGCCGAACCGGGCGCTTCTGCAGTTTGCGCTGCAGGGTCCGCCGGTGCATGCCCAGGGCGCGGGCAGTGGCGGAGATATTGCCTTCGTGCTCGGTCAGCACACGCTGGATGTGCTCCCACTGCAGGCGGTCGACCGACATCGGGTTTTCCGGTACCAGGCTGTCCAGGTCCGCATGCTGGGAGAGCAAGGCCGCCAGCACGTCATCGGCGTCGGCCGGTTTGCACAGGTAGTTGCAGGCACCACGCTTGATGGCTTCCACGGCAGTGGCAATGCTCGAATAGCCGGTGAGGATCACCACGCGCATTTCCGGATCGAGCTCAAGCAGTTTGGGCAACAGCACCAGGCCCGAGTCGCCATCCATCTTCAAATCCAGGGCTGCATAGTCAGGCACATCCTGCTGCGCCAGTAGCAATCCCTCTTCGGCGGAACCCGCCGTGCTCACGCGAAAACCACGACGGCTCATGGCCCGGGCCATGACCCGGGTAAAGGTGGCGTCGTCATCTACCAGCAACAGGTGCGGTAGCTCTTCGCCTTCAACCTGGATTTCATCACTCATCACACATCTCCTCGCGCGTCACGCGGCAGGCGTAGCTCGGTGAGCGTACCGCCTTCCTCATGACTATAGAGTTTTACCGAGCCGCCAGCACGGGTCACGCTGGCCTTGCTCAAGAACAGGCCCAGGCCGAAGCCTTTGCCCTTGGTGGTAAAGAAGGGTTTGCCAATCGATTCGGCAATGGCCGCCGGCACACCCGGGCCATGATCACGGATGCTGATCACCATATCCTGTGCATCCCAGTCCAGGCGCACTTCGAGATCATCCGGGCAGGCATCGGCGGCATTGTTCAATAGATTCAGTAACGCCTGAGTCAAGTCAGGCGGTGGTGCCAGGCGCGGTGCGCTGCCCTGCCCCAGACGCTGGAAACGGTAGCTGGCTTCAGGGCGCATCAGGTGCCAGCGATTGAGGGCTTCATCCAGCCAGGCCGTGACCTCCTGATCTTCAACTGCCATGCGCCGGTTGGCTTCGGCAGCGCGCACCAGATTCTGCAAGGTTTCCTTGCACAGCTTGACCTGGTCCTGCAGCACCGCCAGGTCTTCCTGCAGCAGCGGATCGTGGTGGTCCTGGCGCATTTCCTTGATCAGCACGCTCATGGTCGCCAATGGCGTACCCAATTCATGGGCAGCGCCAGCGGCCTGGGTCGCGACCGCCAACAACTGCTCGTCGCGCAGCCCCTCTTCGCGCCGCTCGGCACGCAGTTGCTCCTGACGGCGCAGTTCTTCAGCCATTTTCGCCGCAAAGAAGGTGATTACCGCAGCCGCCAGGGCAATGCTCAACCACATGCCGTAGACCTGCATTTTCTCCCGCGCCACGGGGAAGGTCTCCAGCGGGTAGAACTGCACCAGCAACAAACTGTAGGCCGCCAGGGCAATGCCTGAGAGCACCAGTGAATAAACCCAGGGCAAGGTCACCGCAGCAATCGCCAACGGCACCAGATAATAGGAAACGAAGGGGTTGGTCGAGCCCCCGGAGTAATACAGCAGGGCACTGTGGATCAACAGGTCGCAGGCCAGCTGGAAGGCGTATTCCAGCTCGGTGACCGGTAACGACAGGCGCAGGCGCAAGGCTGTGAATGCACAAAGCAGACTCGACAGGCCCAGGGTGATCACCAGCGACAGCCACGGCAGTGGCAGCAAATCGGTCCAGTAGGCAACGCCCACCGAACCGGCCTGGGCGGCCAGTACCAGAATGCGGATGAACGTCAGGCGCCAGAGGTTCTGACGGGTTGCAGACAGCAGTTGTACGGGGGCGAGCATGAGCTCTCCTGATGAGTGCTCCAGGGCGAATCGTGGCGAGTATACCGAAGCTGCCCCCTGGTCTGCAGGGATGCGGCAAAGCGCCACACTTTTTTACATAACAATGATGGCCTTTTTGAACCTCACTACACTCTTGCGAGTCTTATGGGCCTGCGTGGAATGGATATCACAATGTCCACGCCTCATTTTCAAGGAGTCCTACATGCTTAATTCCCGTCGCAGCGCCGCTCTCGTAATGGCCACCGGCCTGCTCGCCAGCCTCCCCGCCCTGGCAGAAGAGCCACGCTACAACCAGATCTCGCTGCGCGCTGAAGTCAGCAAGGAAGTATCCCGCGACCTGATGATCGTGACCCTGTACAGCGAAGCGCAGAATACCGACCCGGGCAAGCTGGCCAAGGACATCACCGAGACCATGAACAAGGCGGTGCAACAGGCCCGCGAAGTCAAGGAAGTGAAGATCAGCCAGGGCAGCCGCAACAGCTACCCGATCTATGACAACAAAGGCCAGAAGATCACCGGCTGGCGTGAGCGCGCCGAACTGCGTCTGGAAAGCGCCGACTTCCCGGCCCTGTCGAAACTCACCGGGACCCTGCTGCAAGACCTGAAAATGGGCGGCATGGATTTCTCCATCGCCCCGGCGACGCGCAAGACCAGCGAAGACGACCTGCTCAAGGACGCCGTCAACGCCTTCAAGGCCCGAGCCCAACTGGCCACCGAAGCGCTGGGTGGCAAAGGTTACAAAGTGGTCAACCTCAACCTCAATAGCAGCGGCTATCCACATCCCTATGCGCGTAGTGCGCCTATGATGATGAAAGCCGGCATGGCCGAAGACGCCGCCCCGATCCCGGAAATCGAAGCTGGCACCAGCCAGGTGACGCTCAGCGCCGACGGTACCATCGAAGTCCAGATGCCCTGATCACCGTTACTTTTTGTGCTGTTTCGCGGTGGCTGCGGCTGCCGCGAACACTGTTACGCGTAGCAACCCAGCGCACCATTCTGGTGCCAGGCGTGACCACGCCAACCCATAACGTCTCCGAAACATACTGAAATACACCCTCGCAAACGATCAACTCCGTAAAAAATTATACGGATGCGACATTCCTGTACGTTCGTCCCACTGTTTGTCGCCACACATCCCTTTGAGTGTTGCATTGGGTATAGGGCCTGCATAAGTATCCGCAGGACGGCTCACAAGGCCCCCTCAAATCAAAAATGACAACAATGAGGCCACCATGCTCAAACACGCGGTCATTCCGTTTCTGGTCGGCGCAGGCTTGCTTGCCGGCGCACCTTCTGCCCTCGCGGCGACTAACCTGGTGTTTTGCTCCGAAGGCAGCCCCGCGGGCTTCGACCCGGGCCAGTACACCACCGGAACCGACTTCGATGCCTCAGCCGAGACTGTTTTCAACCGCCTGAGCCAGTTCGAGCGTGGCGGTACCGCTGTCATTCCGGGCCTGGCAACCAGCTGGGATATTTCCGATGACGGCCTGACCTACACCTTCCACCTGCGTGAAGGGGTCAAATTCCACACCACCGAGTTCTTCAAGCCGACCCGCGCATTCAACGCCGACGACGTCCTGTTTACCTTCAATCGCATGCTCGACAAGGACATGCCATTCCGTAAGGCCTACCCGACCGAGTTCCCGTACTTCACCGACATGGGCATGGACAAGAACATCGCCAAGGTGGAGAAGGTCGACGATCACACGGTCAAGTTCACCCTCAATGGTGTCGACGCCGCGTTCATCCAGAACCTGGCCATGAGCTTTGCCTCGATCCAGTCCGCCGAATACGCCGACCAGTTGCTCAAGCAAGGCAAGCCCGCCGACATCAACCAGAAACCGATCGGCACCGGGCCGTTCGTGTTCAGCAAGTACCAGAAAGACGCGCAGATACGCTTCAAGGGCAACAAAGACTATTGGCAACCCGAGGATGTGAAGATCGACAACCTGATCTTCGCCATCACCACCGACGCCTCGGTGCGTATGCAAAAGCTGAAGAAAAACGAGTGCCAGGTCACCCTCTTCCCGCGCCCCGCCGACATCGAACCGCTCAAGGCTGACCCGAACCTGAAGATGCCCGACCAGGCCGGCTTCAACCTCGGCTACATCGCCTATAACGTGATGGACAAGATCAAGGGCAGCAACGAAGCCAACCCCATGGCCCAGCTCAAGGTCCGCGAGGCCCTGGACATGGCGGTGAACAAGCAGGAAATCATCAAGTCGGTGTACCAGGGCGCTGGCCAGCTGGCGGTCAACGCCATGCCGCCAACCCAATGGTCCTACGACACCAGCATCAAGGATGCGCCGTTCGACCCGGAGAAAGCCAAGCAACTGCTCAAGGAAGCTGGCGTCAAGGAAGGCACCGAGATCACCCTGTGGGCGATGCCGGTGCAACGCCCGTACAACCCAAACGCCAAGCTGATGGCCGAGATGCTCCAGTCCGACTGGAAGAAGATCGGCATCAACGCCAAGATCGTCAGCTATGAGTGGGGCGAGTACATCAAGCGTTCCAAAGGTGGCGAGAACGGCGCCATGCTGATTGGCTGGAGCGGTGACAACGGTGACCCGGACAACTGGCTCGGCACCCTGTTCGGCTGCGACGCTGTCGCCGGCAACAACTTCTCCAAATGGTGCGACAAGCCCTACGACGACCTGATCAAGCAGGCCAAGGCCACCTCCGACCAGGCCAAGCGCACCGAACTGTACAAGCAAGCCCAGCATCGCCTCAAAGAGCAGGTGCCGATGACACCGATCGCTCACTCGACGGTGTATCAACCCATGCGCAACACCGTACAGGACTTCAAGATCAGCCCGTTTGGCTTGAACTCCTTCTATGGGGTAAGCGTGACCAAGTAGCAGCCGCCAGCGCTGGTCCCGGACACCGTATGGCGTCCGGGACCATAACCTGACGGCCTGGCAGGTCAGCCGTTAGCGCATCGACACGGAAAAGTCGTACGCGCTACCGGACACCTCCTACACATTCATGCGTAATCGTACCTACCGACAACGCCATGACGCTCCTACCGTCAGGGCAGCGTCGCAGTCGGCGCGATTCGCATGGCTGTGCGCCATTGGCCACTCAAAACAACAAGAAACCAAGGATCGTTATGCGCCATACACCAATTGTTGCAGCACTACTGGGCTTCGGCCTGCTTACCCAGGCCCCCCTGAGCCTGGCTAAAAACCTGGTGTTCTGCTCCGAGGGCAGTCCGGGAGGCTTCGATACCGCCCAGTACACCAGTGCCACCGACAACGACGCCGCCGAGCCGATCTACAACCGCCTGGTCGAATTCGAACGCGGCGCCACTGCCATCAAACCGGCCCTGGCAAAAAACTGGGAGGTCTCCGATGACGGCCTGACCTACACCTTCCACCTGCGTGAAGGGGTCAAGTTTCACAGCAACAAGGAATTCACTCCCGGCCGCGACTTCAATGCCGATGATGTGCTGTTCACCTTCAATCGCATGCTCGATCGCGAACACCCCTTCCGCAAGGCCTACCCCACCGAGTTCCCCTACTTCGTCGGCATGAGCCTGGACAAGAACATTGCCCGGGTCGAGAAAACCGCGCCGATGACCGTGGTGTTCACCCTCAACAGCGTTGACGCCGCCTTTGTGCAGAACCTGGCGATGAGTTTCGCCGCCATCCTGTCGGCCGAGTATGCCGAGCAGTTGATGACCTCCGGCCGCCCCAGCGATATCAACCAGAAGCCAATCGGCACCGGTCCGTTCGTGTTCCAGCGCTATCAGAAGGACTCACAGATCCGCTATCGCGGTAACAAGGACTACTGGGACCCGACCCAGGTCAAGCTCGACCAACTGATTTTCTCGATCAACGTCGACCCTTCGGTACGTATCCAGAAGCTGCGTAAGAACGAGTGCCAGGTCACCCTGCATCCACGCCCGGCCGACCTCGATGCACTGAAGAACGATCCAAAGCTGCAAGTCATCGAAAAGCCCGGCTTCAACCTTGGTTACATCGCCTACAACGTCCAGCACAAACCCTTCGATCAGCTCGAAGTACGCCAGGCGATGGACATGGCGGTGAACAAACCGGCCATCGTCAATGCGGTGTACCAACAGGCAGGACAACTGGCAGTCGGCAGCATGCCCCCGACCCAGTGGTCCTACGACGAAACCATCAAAGACGCCGGTTACAACCCTGAGAAAGCCCGTGAGCTGCTCAAGGCTGCCGGGGTCAAGGAAGGCACCGAAATCACCCTGTGGGCCATGCCCGTGCAACGCCCTTACAACCCCAACGCCAAGCTGATGGCCGAGATGCTCCAGGCCGACTGGGGCAAGGTCGGTCTGAAAGTGAAGATCGTCAGCTACGAATGGGGTGAATATCTCAAGCGCACCAAGGACGGTGAACACGATATCTCGCTGATCGGCTGGACCGGCGACAACGGTGACCCGGACAACTGGCTGGGCACCCTGTATAGCTGTGACGCGATTGGCAGCAACAACTACTCCATGTGGTGCGACCCGCAGTACGACGCGCTGGTCAAGAAAGCCAAGACCATCACTGACCGCGAGCAACGCACCCTGCTCTACCAACAGGCGCAACAGCGTCTCAAGCAACAGTTGCCCATCACCCCGATCGCCCACTCGACGGTCAATCAACCGCTCAGTGCCAAGGTCGTGGATTTCAAGGTAAGTCCTTTCGGGCGCAATAACTTCTCAGGCGTCAGCACCGAATAAAAACCTGATTCGGCCACGGGGGTGCAATCCACCCTCGCGCCCGAGCTCAGCCTGAATTCGCCCGATTTCCTTGCAGCAAACGATTGCAACCCTTGTTTCACCGCGAAAAACGCCAAGCTCACAAGGCCAGGCGCCAACTACAAAAAGAAAATAAAGGGAGCTTTACCTTGAGACCAACCAAAACCGCAGTACTGGCATTGTCCCTCAGTGGGCTGTCAGCCTTGGCCCAGGCCGAACCCGTGAGCCAGGACTTTGTTCCGGTCAGCGTCAAATCCACCAGTGCCCAAGGCGAAGCCACAGGCTTTATCGAAGGCCAGAGCCTGTCCGGCTCGACGCGCAACTGGTATGCCCGCGAGCGTGCCACCCGTGCACCGTTGTGGAAGTACCGCAAAAGTGACGGCAGCCTCCATGACACCCACAGCCGTGACAACTGGGTGCAAGGCACCATCCTCAATTACAGCTCGGGCTTCACCGAGGGCACCGTCGGATTCGCCACCGAAGTCGCCGCCTATAACGCCATCGCCCTTGAGCAGGGTCGTGCAGCGGTGGCCGGGCCGAACAACCGTACCTTGACCCACAGTGACGGCGACGTTATCGGTCAGTGGAGCAAGATGGGCCTGGCCAACGTCAAGGCCCGTGTCTCCAACACCACCTTGACCGCCGGCCGACAGTCCATCGACACCCCGGTGATTGCCTACATCGGCAACCGTGCCTTACCGTCGAGCTTCCAGGGTGTGAGCATCCACAGCGAAGAGTTCGACAACCTGTCCTTCGATATCGGCACCTTCGACCGGCTTTCAACGCGGACTGAACAGGGCACAAGCAAATTTGTTGCCGAGTACGGTGATCGCGCCTTCGAAGCCGATCACGTCAACATCGCCGGCGTGAACTACCAGCCACTGAAAAGCCTGAAAACCAGCTTCTACGCGTCCAACGTCGAAGACTTGTGGAACCAGTACTACTTCGGCGCCAATCACGTGTTGGGCGATAGTTCGGTATTGAGCCTTACCACTGGCCTGAACTACTACAAGACCAAAGATGAAGGTAAAAGCCAGCTCGGCGAGATCGACAATGATACCTACAGTCTGTCGTTCGGCCTGACGCACCAGGCGCACAACCTGAGCTTTTCCTACCAGCAGGTCAACGGTAACGAGTACTTCGATTACCTGCACGACACCAACGCGATCTACCTGGCCAACTCCCTGCTTTCGGACTTCAACGGCCCGAACGAAAAATCCATGCAGATTGCCTATGTACTGAACATGGCCCAGTACGGCGTACCCGGCCTGAAGTTCAACCTGTACAACGCTCGCGGCTGGGGCATTGATGGCACCCACTACACCGGCACCGGCTATGACGTGAAGAAGCTGGACGACGAGAACCACTACGAGTGGGGCATCGGCACCACCTACGCGGTGCAAAGCGGCGCGCTCAAGGACACCACCATCCGCGCCACCTACACCGCGCACCGCGCCAGCAAGAACCAGGGCGACGGCAGCCTGGACGAGCTGCGTATCGTGACCACCATTCCATTCAACATTCTCTAAGCGTCGGCTGCCACGGCCGGTTCACCGAATCGGTCGTGGCGACTACGCTGGCTTAATTGATAGCAGGGAGGTTTCATGAAATTGCTACCGCTACAGGCTGCCCTCGCAGCCGTCCTGTTGAGCGCCGCGGCGGGCCTCGCGGCCAAGCCGTTGGTGGTGTGTACCGAGGCCAGCCCGGAAGGCTTCGATATCGTCCAGTACACCACCGCGGTGACTGCCGACGCGTCCGCCGAAACCGTGTTCAACCGTCTGGTCGACTTCAAGCCGGGCACCACCGAGATTCAACCGGCCCTGGCCGAACGCTGGGAGATCAGCGACGACGGCCTGACCTATACCTTCCATCTGCGCAAAGGGGTCAAGTTCCACAGCACTGACTACTTCAAGCCGACCCGCGAAATGAACGCCGACGATGTGCTCTGGAGCTTCCGACGCCAGCTGGACCCGAACCATCCGTGGCACAACAAGACCAGCATCGGCTTCCCCTATTTCGAAAGCATGGGTTTCAAAGACCTGCTCAAGAGCGTCGAGAAAACCGACGATTACACCGTAGTCTTTACCCTCACTCGCCCGGAAGCGCCGTTCCTGCCTGACCTGGCCATGGCCTTCACCTCGATCTATTCCGCCGAGTACGGCGACCAGTTGCTCAAGGCCAACAAGACCGCCGACCTCAACAGCAAGCCGATCGGCACCGGCCCGTTCATTTTCCAGCGTTACGTCAAGGACGCCCAGGTCCGCTACAAGCCCAACCCCAACTACTTCCGCGGCAAGCCACCGGCCGATGCGCTGATTTTCGCCATCGCCAGCGACAACAACGTGCGCCTGCAGAAGCTCAAGGCCAACGAATGCCAGGTGGCGCTGTATCCCAAGCCCGACGACATCCCCAGCATCAAGAACGACCCCAGGCTGAAAGTTGCCGAGATGGAAGCCCTGACCACTGGTTACATCTCGCTCAACACCGAGCACAAATACCTGAGCGACGTACGCGTGCGCAAAGCCATCAATATCGCCTTCGACCGCCAGACCCACGTCGACCAGTTGTTCGGCAAGGGTAATGCGCTGGTCGGCGTCAATCCCTACCCACCAACCCTGATCGGCTACAACACCGCCAACCAGAATCCACCCCGCGACCTCGACAAGGCCCGCGCCCTGCTCAAGGAAGCCGGCGTGCCTGAGGGCACGGTGCTGACCCTGTTCACCCGCAACGGCGGTGGCCCGACCAACCCCAACCCGCAGTTGAGCGCGCAGATGCTCCAGGCCGACCTCGACAAGATCGGCCTGAAGGTCGATATCCGGGTGATGGAGTGGGCCGAAATGCTGCGCCGCGCGAAAAAGGGTGAAGCCGACATGGTGTCTACCGGCTGGGCAGGCGACAACGGCGACCCGGACAACTTCCTCACCCCGCTGCTCAGCTGCGATGCGGTGAAAAGCGGGGAAAACTATGCTCGCTGGTGCAACCAGGCATTCCAGACGTTGATCGACGACGCCCGCAAAGTCACCGATACGAATGCGCGCGCAGCGCTCTATGTAAAGGCGCTGGCGGTGTACGATGAAGACCAACCGTGGATCAGCATGGCGCATCCGAAGATGTTTACCGCCATGCGTAACAACGTTGAGGGGTACCACATCAATCCCCTCACCAATAACAACTTCGCCACTACCCAGGTGAAGTAGAACAAGAACGGCCGCCGGCCCCCTACCCGGGTGCTGGCGGACATGCCTGACCGGCTGATGAGGTACACCAGAAGATGTTTAGTTTTATTGCCCGGCGCCTGGGATTACTGATCCCGACCTTCTTCGGCATCACCTTGCTGACGTTCGCGCTCATACGGCTGATACCCGGTGACCCGGTGGAAGTCATGATGGGTGAACGCCGGGTTGACCCGGAAATGCACGCCCAGGCCATGGAGCGCCTCGGCTTGAACAAACCGCTCCCCGAGCAGTACCTGGACTATGTCAGCAAGCTTGCCCAGGGCGACCTTGGCGAGTCGCTGCGTACCCGCGAAAGCGTGTGGACCGAGTTCCTCGCGCTGTTCCCGGCGACTCTGGAACTGGCCTTGGCCGCGTTGTTTTTCGCCGGCGTGATCGGCCTGCTGGCCGGGGTGATCGCCGCCCTCAAGCGCGGGTCGTTGTTCGATCACGGGGTAATGGGCATTTCCTTGGCAGGCTACTCGATGCCGATCTTCTGGTGGGGCCTGATCCTGATCATGTTCTTCTCCGTGAGCCTGGGCTGGACCCCGGTGTCCGGACGCATCGACCTGCTCTACGACATCGAGCCGAAAACCGGCTTCATGCTCATCGATACCCTGCTCAGTGATGAAGAAGGCGCGTTCAAGGATGCCCTGATGCACCTGATTCTGCCGGCCATCGTCCTGGGCACCATTCCGCTGGCGGTGATCGCCCGGATGACTCGCTCGTCGATGCTCGAAGTGCTGCGCGAAGACTATATTCGCACCGCCCGCGCCAAAGGCCTGTCGCCTGCCCGCGTGGTGTTCGTGCATGGCCTGCGCAATGCCCTGATTCCGGTACTCACCGTATTCGGTTTGCAGGTCGGCACCTTGCTGGCCGGCGCGGTACTGACCGAAACCATCTTTTCCTGGCCGGGCATCGGCAAATGGCTGATCGAAGCCATCGGCGCCCGTGACTACCCCGTGGTACAGAACGGCATCCTGTTGATTGCCTGCCTGGTGATCCTGGTCAACTTCGTCGTGGATATCCTCTACGGCCTGGCCAACCCACGCATCCGTCATCAGCGCTGAGGGCCCCGTCATGACAACCCCACTTCCAAATACCGTCACCACGCCGGCCACCGCTGTCGACCAGAGCCTGCTCTACCCTTCGCCCTACAAGGAATTCTGGCAGGCTTTCTCGCGCAACAAAGGCGCGGTCGCCGGGCTGATGTTCATGAGCCTGATCGTGTTCTGTGCACTGTTCGCCCCCTGGGTGGCGCCGCACAACCCCAGCGAGCAATACCGTGACTTCCTGCTGACCCCGCCGGTATGGCTTGAAGGCGGCAACTGGCAGTTCATTCTTGGTACCGATGAACTGGGCCGCGACCTGCTGTCGCGGTTGATCCAGGGTTCGCGGCTGTCGCTGCTGATCGGCTTGTCGTCGGTGGTGATCTCACTGATTCCGGGAATCTTCCTCGGCCTGCTGGCTGGTTTCTTCCCGCGCATCCTCGGCCCGTCGATCATGCGCCTGATGGACGTGATGCTGGCGCTGCCATCGCTGCTGCTGGCCGTGGCCATTGTCGCCATCCTCGGCCCAGGCCTGATCAACACCGTGATCGCCATTGCCATCGTATCGCTGCCGTCCTATGTGCGCCTGACCCGCGCCGCAGTGATGGGTGAGCTGAACCGTGACTACGTCACTGCTGCGCGCCTGGCCGGTGCCGGCCTGCCACGGCTGATGTTCGTCACCGTGCTGCCCAACTGCATGGCGCCGCTGATCGTCCAGGCTACCTTGAGTTTCTCCTCGGCGATTCTCGATGCCGCGGCCCTGGGCTTCCTCGGCCTTGGCGTCCAGCCACCGACCCCGGAATGGGGCACCATGCTGGCCTCGGCCCGCGACTACATCGAACGCGCCTGGTGGGTGGTGAGCCTGCCGGGTCTGACCATTTTGCTCAGCGTGCTGGCAATCAACCTGATGGGCGACGGACTGCGCGATGCGCTGGACCCGAAACTCAAGAACGCCGCCTGAGGAGATTGCCATGTCACTTCTAGAAATCAAGAATCTGAATGTGCGCTTCGGCGACGCCAGCGCAGTACCGGTGGTCGACGGTCTCGACCTGACGGTGAACGAAGGCGAAGTCCTGGCCATTGTCGGCGAGTCCGGCTCGGGCAAATCGGTGACCATGATGGCGCTGATGGGCCTGATCGACGCCCCCGGGCGGATCACCGCCGATGCCCTCACCTTCGACGGCACCAACATGCTCAAGCTCAGCGGCCGGCAACGGCGCAAGGTGGTCGGCAAGGATATGGCGATGGTCTTCCAGGACCCGATGACCGCCCTCAATCCTAGCTACACCGTGGGTTTCCAGATCGAAGAAGTCCTGCGCCAGCACCTCGGTTTGCGTGGCAAGGCGGCCCGCCAACGCGCCCTTGAGCTGCTCAAGAAAGTCGAGATCCCGGCGGCCGAAAGCCGTCTCGACGCCTACCCTCACCAGCTCTCCGGCGGTATGAGCCAGCGCGTGGCGATTGCCATGGCCATCGCCGGCGAACCTAAATTGCTGATCGCCGATGAACCAACCACCGCCCTGGACGTGACCATCCAGGCACAGATCATGGAGCTGCTGCTCAACCTGCAGCAAGAGCAGAACATGGCCCTGATCCTGATCACCCATGACCTGGCCGTGGTTGCCGAGACCGCCAAGCGGGTCTGTGTGATGTATGCCGGGCAAGCCGTGGAAGTCGGTCAGGTGCCGGAGCTGTTCGAGGTTCCTGCACACCCGTACAGCGAAGCCCTGCTGGCCGCGATTCCCGAGCACAGCGAAGGCGCCGAGCGCCTGGCAACCCTGCCCGGTATCGTACCCGGCCGCTACGACCGCCCTGAAGGTTGCCTGCTGTCGCCGCGTTGCCCGTATGTGCAGGAAAACTGCCGCCGCCAGCGCCCATCCCTCGATCCCCAGGCCCACAGCCAGGTCCGTTGTTTCTACCCGTTGAACCAGGAGGTGGCGTAATGACCGTCGTCCTTACCGCCCGTGAACTGACCCGTCACTATGAAGTTTCCCGTGGTCTGTTCAAGGGCCATGCCCTGGTCCGTGCACTCAACGGTGTGTCCTTCGAACTGGAAGCTGGCAAGACCCTGGCCGTGGTCGGCGAGTCCGGCTGCGGCAAGTCGACCCTGGCGCGGGCCCTGACCCTGATCGAAGAACCCTCGTCCGGCTCGTTGAAAATTGCCGGCCAGGAAGTCGCCGGCGCCAACAAGGCCGAACGCAAGCAATTGCGCAAAGATGTGCAGATGGTCTTCCAGAGCCCCTACGCCTCGCTCAACCCACGGCAGAAGATCGGTGACCAACTGGCCGAACCGCTGCTGATCAACACCAACCTGTCGAAGAGCGAACGGCGGGAAAAGGTTCAGGCGATGATGCAACAGGTTGGCCTGCGCCCTGAGCATTACCAGCGCTATCCACACATGTTCTCCGGCGGTCAGCGCCAGCGTATTGCCCTGGCCCGGGCGATGATGCTGCAACCGAAAGTACTGGTGGCCGATGAGCCGACCTCGGCCCTCGATGTGTCGATCCAGGCCCAGGTGCTGAACCTGTTCATGGACCTGCAAAAGGAGTTCAACACCGCCTACGTGTTCATCTCCCATAACCTGGCAGTGGTGCGTCATGTCGCCGATCAGGTGCTGGTGATGTACCTCGGCCGTCCGGCGGAAATGGGCCCCAAGGAAGATATCTACAACAAGCCGCTGCACCCCTACACCCAGGCCTTGTTATCGGCCACCCCGACCATCCACCCGGACCCGCTCAAGCCGAAGATCAAGATCGCCGGCGAGCTGCCCAACCCGTTGAACCCGCCACCGGGTTGCGCGTTCCACAAGCGCTGCCCGTATGCCACTGAACGTTGCGCCGCCGAGGAACCGGCGTTCCGGCAGGTGGGGACGCGGCAGGTGGCGTGTCACTATGCGGAGCAGTTTCTCTAACTCCCGGTAGGAGCGGGGGTGTCGCCCCCCCCCCCCCCCTCCATTACCCCCCCAACACCTGAGGAGAACCTTCGGGGGGGGGGGGTCTTCCCCAATGGCGGTGGTCGAGAAGTGGCACCGAAGCGGGGGGACACCCCCGCTCCCACTGGGGGTATTCAACATCCCCCTTCAATGCATGAAGATCGCGATCAGAATGATGACCGGAATCGGGACCCCGAGCATCCATAGCAGTAGAGAGCGCATGATGTTCTTCCTCGTTGGTTGAAGCGTTATCGAATCGCTGCGCCGGTCTGGCTAACGCTAGCGTCCACCGCAGTGCCCTCCAGCCATTGCACGCGGTCACGCTGACGGCCACCGAACAGTGCCGCGAAACTGGCGAAGAATGCTCCGCACAGCAGGGCAATAAAGGTCCATAGCGCAGTCCATGCCGCCGCTTTGGCTGCGCTATCAGCCGCCTGTTGCGCTTGCACCTTGGCTTGCTGGATTTGCGCGAACACTTGATCCACCCGTGCCTCGGCCTCGGCCTGGCTCACGCCAATACGCTGGGCCACCAATTGCGCCAGATAAGCGCGGTCGGCTTCACCCAGTGCGCCGCCTTGAGCGATTGTCCTGGCCAGAATGCGCCCCGCTACGGCATTGGCGGCGTCTTCACTGACCGCCACCGGGCGGTCACTACGGAACAGGCTGTCGACGAAATAGCCGATGGGATCAGGCTTGGCCGCAACGCTGGAAGCCGCAGCCATTGCCCCTGCTCCCGCCTGTGCGCCGGCGCTGACCAATCCGCCCGCGCTGCCGACAATCAGCATGGCAGCCACCAACGTCGCTACTGCCCAGGCGAGAAAGCCGTGGGCGGTGTCGCGAAAATACACTTCATCGCCATGCAGGTTGGCCCATTTCACCCGCAGCCGGCCGGCGATATACCCACCCAGCCCGGAAGCCAGGATCTGCGTCAGCAGCAGCCAGATGATGGTCGAGATCCCCAGGGCTTCGGCGCTGACGCCTTCGTCGGCCCAGGGTGAAGTGGCCGCGAAGCCCAGCCCCGCGCCAAGGATCACCAGGATCAACGAGAGCGCAGCTGCGGCGGCAGCACCGGCGAAAATGGCCGCCCACGATACGCCCGAGCGATTTGGGGCTTCACTGGTAAAGGATGACAGTTCGGCAGAAGTAATCATGAGTGTGCGCCTTCAGTAGTGAGCCATTGGCTTGTTCTGAAAGCGGTGCAGACGCTGTGCCAGATGTGTCAAAAAATATCTTGGAGAAGAATCAATAGGTTAGATTTCAGGACATTCCGAGGATCGTGCAAAACACCCGAAAGGCTGTTTTTGGCTCAGGGCTTATGCAATGTGTGCCGGCATTATCTGCAGCGGATCAGTTGGACTTGTCTGAAACCCAAGCCCCCGGCACTATCTGTCAATGACCCTGACCACGCTCCCCGACGGCCCTGAACAAACTCCGATCACCGCTGAAACCGTCATGCGCTACCACCTGTGCTGGAAGCACCGCGACCTCGACGGGGTGATTGCGCTCTATCACCCGGATGTTCAGTACCACGACTTCTTCCAGAACCGCGTACTCGGCTACCGCGAGCTGCGCGACTACGTACGCGCCTGCCTGCCCCATGAAACGGGCGAAGACATCGTTCACAGCGACCGCATCCGTGTCGACGGCTGCACGGCGTTCATTCAGTACCAGGTCACAGTCCAGGGCGGCGAAGGCCTGGTGGCGTTCCAGTCCAGCGAAGCCATCACCGTGAAGGACGGGCTGATCTGGCGGGTCAATGAGTACGCCACCCTGATTCACCGAGACAGCAACGGCAGCGCCCATTCCGGCCCACGCCCGGCCACCAGCCGCCTGGGCCTGTCGCCACGCCAGCTGTCGACCATGGCCCAGGACCTGGAGCACTACTTTCAGCGCCAGCGTCCTTACCTCGACCCGGAACTGGACCTGCAGCGGGTCGCCCGCGAGAGCGGCTACAGCCGCAATCAGATCTCCTACCTGCTCAACCAGGTACTCGGCCAGAGCTTCTACCGTTACGTCAACCAGGCTCGCCTGCATCACCTGCTCAACGGCCTGGAACAGGCACCGGCTAACGTCAAGACTGACGACCTGGCATTCGCCGCCGGCTTCAACTCGCTGTCGGCCTTCTACAAGTGCTTCCGTCAGCACACCGGGCTCTCGCCCAAGGCCTGGGTCAAGCAGAATTCTCTGCGTGCACGCAGCTAAGACAACACCCCCCGCCAGCTTCTAGGATCGCCCACAGACCGTAACGGATGTGGAGCCGAACACAATGCAGCCATGGCGCAAGATCAGCCTTTGGATGGACCAGCTGGATGAGCCGCTGACCGCCCGCCCAGCCCTGCACCAGGACCTGGACGTGGATGTCTGCATCATCGGCGCCGGCTACACCGGGCTGTGGACCGCCTACTACCTGAAGCAACACGCCCCACAGCTGAACATCGCTATCGTCGAAGCCAATATCGCCGGCTTCGGTGCTTCCGGACGCAACGGTGGCTGGCTGATGGGCAATCTGCTGGGAGAGGATCGCCTCCTCGCCGCCAGCTCCCCCGAGCAACGCCGCGCCTCCTATGACCTGCTACACGGTATTCCGGACGAAGTGCAGCGCGTACTGCAACGCGAGGAGATCGACTGCGATTACCGCAAAGGCGGCGTGCTGTATTGCGCGGCGCGTTACCCGGAGCAGCGGGACACCCTGCGCGCCTATCTGAACAAGCTCTACAAGCAAGGCCTGAACGAAGCCGACTATCGCTGGCTGAGCCGCGATCAACTGGCTGAACAATTGCGCATCAGCAAGCCCTACGGCGCGATCTTCAATCCCAATGTGGCGACCATTCAACCGGCCAAGCTGGTGCGTGGCCTGGCGCGTACGGTGGAACGCATGGGCGTGCGCCTGTACGAAAACAGCCCGGTGATCGACTGGCGTGCCGGTGAAGTACGCACGGCGCAGGCACGGATCAAATGCCAGTGGCTGGTGCCGGCCGTCGAAGGCTATTCGGTCAATCTGCCGCCACTGGGGCATTACCAGATGCCGGTACAGAGCCTGCTGGTGGCCACTGAGCCCTTGCCGGAGCACGTCTGGGAAAAAATCGGCCTGAACCAGGGCCAGGCCTTCAGCGAAAACAGCCGCCAGGTCACTTATGGCCAACGCAGCACCGACAATCGCCTGGTGTTCGGTGCCCGCGGTGGCTATCGCTTTGCCGGGCGCCTGCGGGAAAACTTCGACCTCACCAGCAGCGAAATCGAACTGCGTCGCTATCTGTTCGGCGAGTTGTTCCCACAGCTCAAGGACGTCGCCATCACCCACGCCTGGGGCGGCAACCTAGGCATGGCCCGGCGCTTCCAGCCGCACATGCTCTGCGACCGCAAGCAAGGCATCGCTCTGGCCGGTGGCTACGGCGGCGAAGGCGTCGGTGCCAGCAACCTGGGCGGGCGCACCCTGGCCGAGCTGATTCTGGAGCGGCGCAGCGAGCTGACCGAGCAACCCTGGGTCCATCCCGACAGCACCTTGTCCAGCCTCAAGGGCTGGGAGCCGGAGCCCTGCCGCTGGCTGGGCTACAACGCAATCATCAAGAGTTTCGTCCATGAAGACCAGACCCTCGCCAATCCGGACAGCGCCCCCTGGCGCCGCCGCCTGGCCAGTGGCGTGGCGGACTTCATGGAAGGTTTCATGCGCTGACTTTTCGTTCCCCCTGCACAGGATCCACCGGTATGAGCATTACCCAGTTCAAGAACACCGACACTGTCGCGTTGCAAGCATCGAATCCGGTCGCCGTGCCTCTGGGCGAGCCGGTGTCGATTGCCTCGGTGACCGCGGTCGAACGCAGCGACGGCGTCGAAACCGGCATCTGGGAGTGCACCCCGGGGCGCTGGCGGCGGCAGATTGTTCAGCAGGAGTTCTGTCACTTCATCAAAGGCCGCTGCACCTTCACCCCTGATGGCGGCGAGCCGCTGACCATCGAAGCGGGCGACGCCATCATGCTGCCCGCGAACAGCACCGGTATCTGGGATATCCAGGAAACCGTGCGCAAAACTTACGTACTGATTTTCTGATCATTTGATCGCCTGCCTCCTTCGATAAAAACAGACAAAGCAAGGAATCCAGACATGCGCCCATTGCTCATCGCCCCGCTGTTGTTGGTTACCGCCGTTGCCCAGGCGGCCGATTCGGTGAAAATCTACAACTGGTCCAGCTACATCGCCCCCGACACCCTGAAGAACTTCCAGCAAGCCAGCGGTATCGTGCCGACCTACGACGTATTCGACAGCAACGAAACCCTCGACGGCAAACTGATGACCGGTAACTCCGGCTATGACGTGGTGTTCCCGTCCAACCACTTCATGGCCCGGCAGATCCAGGGCAAGGCGCTGAAAAAGCTCGACAAGAGCCAGCTACCCAACTGGCAGAACCTCAATCCGGTGCTGCTCAAGGCCCTGGAGGTCAACGATCCGGGCAACCAGTACGGCTTCCCTTATCTGTGGGGCAGCACCGGTATCGGCTACAACATCGACAAGGTCAAAGCGGTGCTGGGCGACAATGCGCCGGTGGATTCCTGGGACCTGATCTTCAAGCCCGAATACATCAGCAAGCTCAAGAGCTGCGGCGTAGCAGTGCTGGACAATGGCCCGGAGCTGCTGCCAATCGCCCTCAACTACCTCGGCCTGCCGCACCACAGCCAGGATCCGAAGGACTATGAAAAGGCCAAGGAACTGCTGATGAAGGTGCGTCCGTACATCAGCTACTTCCATTCGTCGAAGTACACCGGTGACCTGGCCAACGGCGATATCTGCGTGGTGGTGGGTTTCTCGGGTGACGTGCTGCAGGCCAAGAACCGTGCAGAAGAAGCGAACAACGGGGTGAAGGTCGGTTACTCGATCCCGAAAGAAGGCGCGCCGATGTGGTTCGACATGGTTGCCATGCCGGCCGATGCACCGGACGAAAAAGCCGGTTACGCCTACATGAACTACCTGCTGCAACCGGAGGTGATGGCCAACATCAGCGACCATGTGCAGTATGCCAACGGCAACCTCAAGGCTGACACCCTGGTGGATCCGGCGCTGAAGGCCAACACCATGATCTACCCGAGCGACGCAATGCTCGGCAAGTTGTATGCACTGGAGGCGATGCCGGCGAAGATCGATCGCATTCGTACGCGGATCTGGACCAGTATTAAAGCGGGGAATTGAGACAATCGCGGGGGAAGACCCCCCCCCCCCACCAAAAGAGAAGGGTTGTCCCCCCACGCCTCTTGTGGGGGTCGC
>NZ_JBMOWO010000019.1:0-109550 GCF_049310525.1 Pseudomonas sp. GZD-222 | reverse complement strand
AATGGGAAAACTCACGGGAAAAGCCCGCTCCCACAGACGGCGGGAGCGGGCTTGCCCCGCGATGCTTTTAGTGGTGCTCGCGAGTAGCGCGGAATTTCACATCCGGCCAGCGCTCTTCCATCAGCGCCAGGTTGACCCGGGTCGGGGCCAGGTAGGTCAGGTGACCACCACCGTCGATAGCCAGGTTTTCCACGGCCTTGTTCTTGAATTCCTCAAGCTTCTTCTTGTCGTCACAGGTGATCCAGCGCGCAGACCACACGGTGATCGGCTCGTAGGCGCATTCGACCTTGTACTCTTCCTTCAGGCGGCTGGCGACCACATCGAACTGCAGCACACCGACGGCGCCGAGGATGATGTCGTTGCTGCGCTCAGGGAAGAACACCTGGGTCGCACCCTCTTCGGCCAACTGCTGCAAGCCCTGGCGCAATTGCTTGGACTTGAGCGGGTCTTTCAGGCGTACGCGGCGGAACAGTTCCGGGGCGAAGTGCGGGATACCGGTGAAGCCCAGGGCTTCGCCTTCGGTGAAGGTATCGCCGATCTGGATGGTGCCATGGTTGTGCAAGCCGATGATGTCGCCGGCCCAGGCTTCTTCCAGTTGCTCACGCTCGGAGGAGAAGAAGGTCAGCGCGTCGCCGATCCGCACGTCCTTGCCGGTACGCACGTGACGCATCTTCATGCCCTTCTCGTACTTGCCCGAGCAGATGCGCATGAAGGCGATACGGTCGCGGTGCTTGGGGTCCATGTTCGCCTGGATCTTGAACACGAAACCGCTGAACTTCTCTTCGACCGGCTCGACGCTGCGCTCATTGGCCACGCGTGGCAATGGACGTGGCGCCCAGTCGACGACGGCATCGAGGACATGGTCAACACCGAAGTTACCCAGTGCAGTACCGAAGAACACCGGGGTCAATTCGCCGCGCATGAACTCGTCCTGGTCGAATTCGTGGCACGCGCCTTGAACCAGTTCCAGCTGCTCGAGGAAACGCTCGTACTCGTCACCCAGGTGCGCCCGGGCTTCGTCGGAGTCGAGTTTCTCGATGATTTTCACCTCGGTACGCTCGTGGCCGTGGCCCGGGGTGTAGACGATGATGTAGTCGCCGGCGAGGTGGTACACACCTTTGAAGTCGCGGTAGCAACCGATCGGCCAGGTGATCGGCGCGGCCTTGATCTTCAGTACTGCCTCGATCTCGTCGAGCAGTTCGATCGGATCGCGGATATCCCGGTCGAGCTTGTTGATGAAGCTGACAATCGGCGTGTCACGCAGACGGCAGACGTCCATCAGGGCGATGGTCCGTGGCTCTACACCTTTACCGCCGTCGAGCACCATCAGTGCCGAGTCGACCGCGGTCAGGGTGCGGTAGGTATCTTCGGAGAAGTCTTCGTGACCCGGGGTGTCGAGCAGGTTGATCATGTGCTCGCGATACGGGAACTGCATCACCGAGGTGGTGATGGAGATACCACGCTGCTTCTCCATTTCCATCCAGTCGGAGGTGGCATGGCGGTCGGACTTTCGCGATTTCACCGTACCGGCAACGGCAATTGCCTTACCCATCAGCAACAGCTTCTCGGTGATGGTGGTTTTACCCGCATCGGGGTGGGAAATAATAGCGAAGGTGCGGCGTTTCGCGACTTCGGCGGCCTGGTTGGTCATAGGAAATCGCCTGACAGGTGATTCAAAAAAAGGGTGCGGATTATAGCCCAAACTTACCCCTGAACTGAACCGTTGGGTGGATTAACGCTGGCCAAATGCTGCTTCAGATGGGAACCTTTACGGCTGTGGAGGCGTCCACTCCCCTGATATGCAATCGGTAGTGACCGTTCGTCAGGGTTGGTTTCACCGGCACCACGAGCCTGACGAGGCTTCGCTTATGGCGTGTTCCGCTCCGCTTCGGACAGCACGCTGCTTATCGCGATCGCACTGCCTGCCACCTGGAATGGTGGCCGCCACGGGAGTGCGTTCGCCGACAACAAAAGGAGTCCGCCTGTGGCTAAAAGCTATGGCAAGGGGCTGATGGGATGTGCCTTTGTGCTCGTCATCCTGGCCCTGCTGATCCACTGGATCGGCATTGATACGATCGCGCACTACCGCGCCGATCTGTGGTTCTACCTGCAAGCGCACCTGATGCTGGTGCTGCTGTCGATGGTGGCGGCGTTAGCCGTGGGCATACCCGCTGGGATTGCCTTGAGTCGACCACACCGGGTCGACCGCGCCGAACGCTTCATGCAGTTTTTCAATATTGGCAACACCATCCCCCCCTTGGCCGTTCTGGCCATTGCCCTGAGTTCCCTCGGCATTGGCGCCGGTCCCGCGATCTTCGCTTTGTTCCTCGCCTCCCTCCTGCCTATCGTGCGCAACACCTACGAGGGCCTGAAAAACGTTCCCGCCTCGCTCAAGGAAGCTGCCACCGGTATCGGCATGACACCCCGGCAACGCCTCTGGCAAGTCGAGCTACCCAATGCCGTGCCGATCATCATCGGCGGCGTGCGGGTGGCCCTGGCGATCAACGTCGGCACCGCACCGCTGTCGTTCCTGATCGGCGCCAACAGTCTGGGCAGCCTGATTTTCCCTGGCATCGCCCTGAACAATCAGCCGCAACTGCTGCTCGGCGCTGCCTGCACCGCTCTGCTCGCCCTCTTGCTCGACGCCCTGGTGGCCCAAGGCAGCCGGCGTTGGCTTGAACGCGGCCTGGCCCACTAAGCGAAGGAACTCCAATGAAAAGAATCGCCTTATTACTGGGCGCGGCCCTGCTGTTCTCGGGATTTGCCCAGGCCGCGACAAAACCTGTGATTCGCCTCGGCGCGCGGGTCTTCACTGAACAAACCGTGCTGGCGGAAATCACCGCCCGCTACCTCAATCAGAACGGCTTCGATGTGCGCATCACCGGTGGGCTGGGCAGCAATCTGGCGCGCAGCGCCCATGAAACCGGCCAGCTGGACATGGTCTGGGAGTACACCGGGGTATCGCTGGTGTCCTACAACCACATCGAGGAGCGCATGCCCAGCGCTGCCGCCACCTATGCCAAGGTCAAGGAACTGGATGCGCGCAAGGACCTGATCTGGCTGACACCTTCGAAGTTCAGCAATACCTATGCCCTGGCACTGCCGCGCAACATTGCCGAGCAGTATCCGCAAGTGAACAGCATCAGCCAGTTGAACCAGGTGCTGCGCGAGGAAAAAGACCGCAGCCATGTGGTGGCCCTGGACACCGAGTTTGCCAACCGCCCCGATGGTCTGGTCGGTCTCACCGAAACCTACGACCTGCAATTGACCCGCCGCAACATCCGTCAGATGGACGCTGGCCTGGTCTACACCGCGCTGCGCAACGGCCAGGTGTTCAGCGGCCTGGTCTACACCACCGACGGACGCCTGAGCGCCTTCGACCTCAAGCTGCTTGAAGACGACAAACACTACTTCCCCGACTACACCGCCGCCCCCGTGGTGCGCAAGGAAGTCCTCGACGCCCACCCGCAACTGGCCACCTTGCTCAAGCCGCTGGCCGAGCAACTGGATGACCAGACCATGCGCGAACTCAACGCCAAGGTCGACGTCGAGCACCAGAGTCCGGGCAAAGTCGCCGCCGAGTACCTGCGCCAGCATCCACCTGCACAGGAGCAGCCATGACCATGCTCGATACCTTCGCTCACCTGGACTGGGTCCAGGTCCTGCACCTGACCTGGCAGCACATCACCCTGGTCGGCATCGCCGTCAGCCTGGCGATTCTGTTCGGCGTACCGCTGGGCATCCTCATGACCCGCTTCCCTGCCCTCGCCGGCCCCTTGCAAGCCTGTGCCACGGTACTGCTGACCATCCCTTCGATTGCCCTGTTCGGTTTGCTGCTGCCGTTCTACTCCAAATTCGGCCAGGGCCTGGGGCCATTGCCGGCAATCACTGCGGTGTTTCTTTATTCACTTCTGCCGATCCTGCGTAACACCTACCTGGCACTCACCAACGTCGAGCCCGGCATCCGTGAAGCCGCACGCGGTATCGGCATGACCTTCGGCCAGCGCCTGCGCATGGTCGAACTGCCCATCGCCGTGCCGGTGATCCTCGCCGGTGTACGTACCGCCGTGGTCATGAACATTGGCGTCATGACCATCGCCGCCACCATTGGTGCCGGTGGCCTGGGTGTACTGATCCTGACTTCCATCAGCCGTAGCGACATGTCGATGCTGCTGGTCGGCGCCCTGCTGGTGAGCCTGCTGGCCATCTTCGCTGACCTGCTGCTGCAAACCCTGCAACGTGCCCTGACTCCAGAAGGACTGCGCAAATGATCGAACTTCAGCACCTGAGCAAGACCTTTCACGCCAACGGCAAAGACGTCAAAGCCGTCGACGCTGTCAGCCTGACCGTCAATGAAGGCGAAATCTGCGTGTTCCTCGGCCCGTCCGGTTGCGGCAAAAGCACCACGCTGAAAATGATCAACCGCCTGATTACGCCGACCTCCGGCAAGGTCCTGATCAACGGCGAAGACACCACCGGCCTTGATGAAGTGACCCTGCGCCGGCGCATCGGTTATGTGATCCAACAGATCGGTCTGTTCCCCAACATGACCATCGAGGAAAACATCACGGTGGTCCCGCGCCTGCTCGGTTGGGACAAGCAAAAGTGCCATGAGCGTGCCCGCGAACTGATGAGCATGATCAAACTCGAACCCAAGCAGTACCTGCAGCGCTACCCGCGCGAGCTGTCCGGAGGCCAGCAACAGCGCATCGGGGTGATCCGCGCCCTGGCCGCCGAAGCGCCTTTGCTGTTGATGGACGAACCCTTCGGCGCGGTCGACCCGATCAACCGCGAGATGATCCAGAACGAATTTTTCGAGATGCAGCGGGCACTGAACAAGACCGTGATCATGGTCAGCCATGACATCGACGAGGCGATCAAGCTGGGTGACAAGATTGCCATTTTCCGTGCCGGCAAACTGATCCAGATCGACCACCCCGACACGCTGCTGGCGCACCCGGCCGATGACTTTGTCAGCAACTTCGTCGGTCAGGACAGCACGCTCAAACGCCTGCTGCTGGTACGCGCCGAAGACGCTGCCGACAACGCGCCGTCAGTCAGCCCGGAAACGCCAGCCAACGATGCCGTGGAGCTGATGGACGAACATGACCGTCGCTACGTGGTGGTCACCGATGCGCAGAACAAGGCCATGGGCTATGTGCGTCGGCGTGACCTGCATCGCCAGCAAGGCAGTTGCAGCGATTTCCTGCGCACCTTCAACGCCACGGCGTCCCATGACGAGCACCTACGCATCCTGTTGTCGCGGATGTACGAGTTCAATCGTTCTTGGTTGCCGGTGCTCGATGCCGAGCAGGTGTTTCTGGGTGAGGTGACTCAGGAATCGATTGCCGCTTACCTGAGTTCGGGGCGTTCGCGTGGCGGCAAGACCTGCATCGTCTCGCCGGCTGAAGCACTGGCCTGACCGCCAGGAGGTGGGAGCGGGCTTGCCCCGCGATGCGTTTTGTCAGGCACAGCGCATCGCGGGGCAAGCCCGCTCCCACCGAGGGATCAGAACCCTACACTGGCCTGCACATAAAACGTGCGCGGCTCACCCAGGTAGATCCCCGAGTTGTTGTCGCTGGAACGGGTGTAGTACTGCTTGTCGAAGATGTTCTTCACCCCCGCCGCCAGCTTCAGGTTCGACAATTCCTGGCCGAAGTCGTAGCCGCCACGTGCCGCCCAGGTGACATAGCCAGGAATGTCGCCGTACTGACCGTCGGCGCTCGGCTCGGTGATGTAGTCGCCGTTGAAGCTGCCATCGGCATTCATCCCGGTACCCGGTGCACGCTGTTTCGATTGGGCGTAGGCATCCAGGTTCCAGGTCCAGCGATTGATCTGGTAACGCAGCCCGGCATTGACGATCTGCCGCGAATAGAACGGCAGGTCACGGCCCTTGAAGCCAGGAATCTCACCCTCGTAAGTCGCACGGGTGTAGGTGAACCCGGCATTGGCGCTCAAGCCCTGCAGGCGTGGATCAAGGCCCGACAGGTCGTAGTGCATCGACGCCTCGATACCCTGGTGCTTGGTCGCACCGAGGTTGGTCCAGCCGACATCGTTGCTGATGTACTGCAGTTCGTCATCGAAGTCGATGTAGAACGCCGTCAGCTCCCCACCCCAGGTGCCGTTGTTGTAACGGGTACCAATCTCGTAGGTCTTGGCTTTCTCCGGCTCCAGGCCATTGGCGGTCTGATCGCCGCTACCGCCCTGCCCCAGCTGGAAGTACTGCAGGCTGCCAAACGAGGTTTCATAGTTGGCGAACAGCTTCCACTCATCCGACAGGTGATACATCACGCTCAATGCTGGCAACGGTTCGTTGCTGGTGATGCTGCGGTTTTTCTCCTGCACCGGCTTGCCGTTGGCACCGATCACCGGGCGATCACGCCAATCGGTATTGATGTGCTCGAAGCGGATGCCCGGAGTGATGGTCCAGTTGCCGACATCGATCTTGTCGTCAATGTAGTAGGCACTGGCTTCAGTGCCACCGGTGCGGTCCTGGAACACATGGCCGTCAGAGCCCGGGATAGGGGTCGGTACGTTGTCGACCAGGCCCAGGCGTGTCGACTGTTCGTGCATCGCTTCCTTGAGGTAGCGATAGCCAACGCTGACCTCCTGGGTGGTCGGGCCGGCGAAGAAAATCCGCGAGACACGCGGCTCGATGGCAAAGGTGTGATAGCTGCGCGGGTACGAGGACAGGGTCTTCTGGTCGCGGGCGGCGATGCTGCTGCCACGGAAGCTGTCGGTGTAGTAGGTCTGGATCTCGAACTGGGTGACGTCGTCGATCTGGCGCAGGTACTTCAACGACACATCTTTACGGCGTCCACTGAAGTTGTCGTAGTCACGATCGGACTGGTACGGGTCGTCGTCGAACTGTGCCTGGGTCAGGCCGCCGGGCATATCAGCCTTGGCGTCGTAGTAGTGGAAGTTCAGCCACAACTCGTCACTGTCAGTGACCGCCCAATGGGTCTTGAGCAGCACGTCATCGATGTCGTTGCCGTTGTTGCTGCTGCGATAGCCATTGCCATTGACCCCGGAGTACAGCAAGGCCGCACCCAGACCGTTGTCGGCGGTACCGCCGAGAAAAGCCGACTCGATATGCTTCCAGCCACCATGGCGGGAAGTTTCCATGGTGGTGGACAGCTCACCGGTGGCTTTTTCGGGAATCGCCCGGGTGACGAAGTTGATCACCCCACCGACGTTCTGCGGGCCATAGCGCACGGAGCCGGCACCACGCACCACGTCGATGCTGTCGAGGTTGCCAGAGGAGATCGGCGCCATCGACAACTGCGGCTGACCGTAAGGGGCGAAGGCTGCCGGGATACCGTCGATGAGCACGGTGGAGCGCGGCGACAGACGCGAAGTCAGACCGCGCACCCCGACGTTTAGCGCAATGTCACTGCCACCGGTACCGTTCGAATCCTGCACCTGCACGCCGGGCACACCACGCAGCACATCGCGTACGTTCAGCGCGCCCTGCTCGATCATCGCCTCGCGACGGACCACCGTGCGCGCACCGGGATGGTTCTGGACCACGGTTTCCTCAGCGTTTCCCAGCCAGTCACCGACGACTTTGACGTCGGTCGGCGCCAGTTCGAGGCTGCCGGTCGTCAGGGTGCCAGTGCTCTGCGCAGGCTTGAGCACCACGGTGCCCTGGGAGATCTCGTAGGTCAGGCCGCTACCTTGCAGCAGCGTCTGCAGGGCCTGTTCCGGCGCCAGGGTGCCGGACACTTCCGGGGCTTGCTTGCCGGCCACCAGCTCCGGGCTGAAGAACAGCTGCAGCGATGTCTGCTGTCCCAGTTGGCTCAAGGCCGATGCCAGCGATTGCGCCGGGATCTGGATACTGGTTGCAGCCTGGTCGGCATAGCTGCTGGCGATACCGCCACTGACAGCCAGCGCCAGCGCCAGCGGCAGTAAACGGGAGCGAAAGCGAGGGGCAGAACGCGGGGAAAACTTGTTGTTGTTCACGTCGTCGAGACATCCTGAGAGGCCGGATAAAATGCCATCTGCATGCAAATGGAAATGCTTGGCAGTTGCAGTTGGCCAGGAAGACGAACAACTGAAAAAAAACCTGAATTTATTTTGAAATTATTTCGCTGGAGCCGTCGGCGTGGGTCCTGATGGCCACCGGCAGGATGCTCGGAAGCGCGCGCAACAACGCATCGGTGTCGTCACTGCTGAAGGTGCTGCTCAGGCGTAACGCCGCCACCTTGCCCGGTGTCACGCGCAGGGGTTGGGCTCGGTAGCGTGAGACTTCCTCGACCACTTCGCTCAACGGTGCGTCATTGAACACCAGCTTGCCCTTGCGCCAGGCGGTGAGTGCTGCAGCGTCCACGGCATAGGCTGGCGCGACGTTGCCCTGGGCATCGATCTGCGAGCCGAGCCCGGCACTGAGTAATACCTGGCTGTCACCACGGCCCTGCACCTTGACCGAGCCTTGTTCCACCGCGACGCGGGTGCGGGCTGGGTCCAGGCGCACATCGAAACGGGTACCGGTGACCGTGACCGTGCCATTGCCGGTATTCACGACAAAAGGCCGCGCCGTGTCATGGGCAACACTGAACATGACTTCACCCGCCGACAATTCGATGCGCCGTTGCCCGGCACTGAAATCGATTTTGACTTGTGTACGGCCATTGAGCTCCAACTGCGAACCGTCCGGTAGCTCGAGTTGACGGCGTTCGCCCAGGGTCGTTTGCAACTGATCCTGGTAGTTGAGTTGATGTTGCTGCCAGCCAAACCAGCCAAGCCCCACCGCTGCGGCGCCAACACCTGCGGCCAGCGCTTGCTGGATAAAGCGTCGACGCGGCAACTGCCGTACGGGATCGGCCTGGCACAAGGCCTCAAGGCGCGCACGCGGCAGCACATCGGCTGCACCCCAGAGCCGGGCGAGCAGATCGTATTCGTACTGATGCTGTGGGTGCTGCGCCAGCCAGGCGTCGAATTGTGCCTGCGTATCTGCAGCCAACGCCCCGTCACGGGTGCGGGCAAACCATTGGGCCGCCTGCTCGCGCACAGCCTCGGCGCCACAAAGGCACGCGTCCTGATTCATGAAAACATTCGCCTGACTCATCTCGTCGACACATCCAGCTGCTCACGCAGATGCCGGAGCGTGCGGATCATATACTTTTCGACCATGTTCTTGGTCAAGCCCATGCGTTCAGCGATTTCCGCCTGGGTCAGTCCCTCGAGCTTCTGCCAGATGAACACTCGCCGACAATTGAGCGGCAACTGCGCCAAAGCGCGCTCGACACTATCCGCCAGCTCGATGGCATGCATGTAAGCCTCCGGGTCGCCACTGGCGTCGGTTCCGGGATCGAAGATGTCCTGCTCCAGCGCCTGGCGCCGGTCTTCCCGGCGGTAACCATCCACGGCGATATTGCGCGCCGTCTGGTGCAGGTAGGCACGCGGCTGCTCGACTCCGTCCTGGTCATTTTCCAGGACCCGGACAAAGGCATCATGCGCAAGATCCTCAGCCTGCTGGCGATTGCGCAATTTGCGCGTCCAGGTGCCGATCAGCTCTTGGTAGTGGTCGAGAAAGCCTTTGTGTCGCGACACGGTACGGGTCTTCGCCAAGCGAGAGGAATCACGCGAATAGTAATGTTTCTTATTAAGCGGGGCAATTGAAGATCTTGGCAGGCGACGAAGCGTGAGTCAGGAAAAAAATGTGCTGTTGGCAAGGTGAAATCTGGCTGTTGAGTACGGAAAAAAAATTGAACGGCTGGCGGTTTTTCGCACAAAAACCAACGCACCTTTTACAGGCTGCGAACGGGGGTATTTTTCGCACTTTCGTCGCTAATTTCGTCGATCACACAGCGCACACGCCATTCAACCGGATAGCTGAAAGATCTCAGGGCTTATCGGTATTTTTAACGCTTTTGTCATCAAATTGAACATCTACTGTTTACCTGAGTCGGTTAGAAAGTGGCTGTGAAGGACGGGGCGACAGACGTGTGCAAAATCGCGACATTTTTTGTTGATCTTGAGCCCCTCAGGTCCTAAAGTTCGCGCCGAACGTCCATGCTGGAAACGATCCATCCGGCTCAAGTACTGACGACGAGACAGCAAGGTCACCCGTAGCTCGCTTTATCACGCACGGTGACCTTTTTGCTTTCGGCGACATGCCTTGGGAAGTAGGCGAACCAAAGTGGGGATACGGAGGGCGTTCAGTTGCAGCCACTTTTTTATTCAGTTTGCCCATGGAGTCCCTAAGCATGTCGATTCAGGTCGAAGACTACTTCGCGCGCGATACCTTTCAGAAAATGAAGGCGTTCGCCGACAAGCAAGAAACCCCGTTCGTACTCATCGACACCCAGATGATCAGTCAGGCTTACGACGACCTGCGCGCCGGTTTCGAATTCGCCAAGGTCTACTACGCGGTCAAGGCCAACCCGGCCGTTGAGATCATCGACCTGCTCAAGGAAAAAGGCTCGAGCTTCGACATCGCCTCGATCTATGAGCTGGACAAGGTCATGAGCCGTGGCGTCAGCGCTGATCGCATCAGCTATGGCAACACCATCAAGAAATCCAAGGACATCCGCTACTTCTACGAGAAGGGCGTGCGTCTGTACGCCACCGACTCCGAGGCCGACCTGCGCAACATCGCCAAAGCCGCGCCGGGCTCGAAAGTCTATGTGCGTATTCTCACCGAAGGCTCGACCACCGCTGACTGGCCGCTGTCGCGCAAGTTCGGCTGCCAGACCGATATGGCCATGGACCTGCTGATCCTTGCCCGTGACCTGGGCCTGGTGCCCTACGGTGTGTCTTTCCACGTCGGCTCGCAACAGCGCGACATCAGCGTCTGGGATGCGGCGATCGCCAAGGTCAAAGTGATCTTCGAGCGTCTCAAAGAAGAAGACGGCATCGAACTCAAGCTGATCAACATGGGTGGCGGCTTCCCGGCCAACTACATCACCCGCACCAACAGCCTGGAAACCTACGCTGAAGAAATCATCCGTTTCCTCAAGGAAGACTTCGGTGACGACCTGCCGGAAATCATCCTCGAACCAGGCCGTTCGCTGATCGCCAACGCTGGCATCCTGGTCAGTGAAGTGGTGCTGGTGGCGCGCAAGTCGCGCACTGCCGTCGAGCGTTGGGTGTACACCGACGTGGGCAAATTCTCCGGCCTGATCGAAACCATGGACGAGTCGATCAAGTTCCCGATCTGGACCGAGAAGAAAGGCGAGATGGAAGAAGTGGTGATTGCCGGCCCGACCTGCGACAGCGCCGACATCATGTACGAGCACTACAAGTACGGCCTGCCGCTGAACCTGGCCATCGGCGACCGCCTGTACTGGCTCTCGACCGGTGCCTATACCACCAGCTACAGCGCAGTCGAATTCAACGGCTTCCCGCCGCTGAAAGCCTACTACCTGTAATGCCTGTATCGGGCTGCTGAGCAGCCCATCGCGGGGCCGCTGCTGACTATCAGCAACGGCCCCGCGTTGCATTCAGCGCCCGGCTTCGAGTTGCGCCAAACGCTCTCGGTAGGCAATTGCCAGGCCACGGATTTCGGACTGCTCGGCGCGCTCCAAGGCTGGGCCGGCTACCCTCAGGAAATTCTCGTTGCCCGCGACTAACGCGCGCTGCAACCAGGTCAGGGCTTCTTGTGTTTGCCCCTGAGCCGCCAACACCCCGGCATGACTGAACTGTCCGCGAAAATCTCCGGTCTCAGCTGAACGCTGGTACCAACGCTGTGCGCCTGACACATCGAGCGGGCAATGCAGACCTTCCTCCAGATATCGTCCCAGCAGGTTCATCGACTTGGCATGACCGAGTTCGGCTGCTTGCCGATACCAGGCCAGCGCCGTCACGTGGTCCTGGGCAACACCCCGTCCGGTAGCGAGCATATTGGCGCGGTTGTACATCCCCCAGTCCAGCCCGGCTCGCGCCGCCCGCTCATAGTGACGAGCAGCCTGAGCAAGATCTACCTCCCCGCCCCAACCATGCTCCAGGCAACGCCCGAGCATGTTATCGGCCATGGCACTTCCACGCGCAGCGGCAATGGCAAACCATCGACGCGCCAAGGCTGGGTCTTTCTCGATGCCCCGACCATCGAGCAGAATCTGCCCGAGCAGTAACTGGGCCTCGATAATTTCCTCCCCTGCTGCGACCAGTAGTGCCTGAGCGGCACTGGCCGGGCTGTGCTCAAGCATCTGGGCAAGCTGTTCACTGTCCAGCTCCTGGCGACTACGCAATGCAAACGCCACGGTTCAGACCTCCACCCAGCGGCGTAGCAGGTTGTGATAAGTGCCAGTGAGCTGAATCAGCGCCGGGTGATCGGGCATATCGGCCGTCAGTGCCTGAATGGCGTTATCCATCTCGAACAGCAACGCGCGCTGGCTGTCTTCGCGTACGAGGCTCTGGGTCCAGAAGAACGCGGCATAGCGTGCACCACGGGTAACCGGGTTGACCTTGTGCAGACTGGTGCCCGGGTAGAGCACCAGGTCCCCTGCTGCCAGCTTCACCTGTTGTACGCCATAGGTATCCTGGATCACCAGTTCACCGCCGTCATAGTCCTCGGGGTTGCTCAGGAACAGGGTCGAGGAAAGATCGGTACGCACCCGCTCGTGGCTGCCACGGGGCTGGCGCAGGGCGTTATCAACATGAAAACCGAAATTGCCGCCTTCGCGATAGCAATTGATCAGCGGTGGAAAAACCTTGTGCGGCAGCGCTGCCGACATGAACCGCGGGTGCTGCCAGAGACGTTCGATCAACGCGGTGCCGATCTCTTTGGCCAAAGGGTGACCTTCGGGGAGTTGCAGGTTGTGCTTGGCCTTGGCCGACTGATAACCCGCCGTGATCTTGCCGTCGGCCCACTCGGTGTGCTCCAGCTCCTCACGGATACGCGTGACCTCCTCTTTAGAGAACAGCCCGGAAATGTGTAGCAGCATGGCGCAGGCACCTGAAAGCAGAAAAGACGTCAATGGTATTGATTCCCATTGGCATACTTCAAGCCCTTTCTGAGGGGTGCGACGTTTCAGCAACTGAAACCTGCAGTTACAAATTGTAAAGAATGTAAATTTCGAGCAAATAGCAATTTTTCTCAATTGTTACTCATATTTGTTTACATTATATTTCGCGGCCTTGAAACCTGGGGAAGGGGACCACCATGCCGCGTCACTACGTGCCAACCGCTGTCAGTTCACCACGCTTGCTCGCTTCCGCCATTGGTGTGGCGATTACCGCTACCTCTGCAGGGCATTTGGCTTATGCCGCAGATGCCGAGCCAGCCAAGAGCGGCGCGATTGCCCTGGACGCAACCAGCGTCACCGGTCAGGCCGATGCGGCAAACACCGGTTACAAGGTGGAAAGTGTTTCCTCACAGAAGTACACCGCGCCGTTGGTAGACATTCCGCGCAGCGTGACCGTGGTTCCTCAGCAAGTCATCAAGGATACCAATGCCCTCAACCTGCAGGACGCGCTGCGTACTGTGCCGGGCATCACCATGGGTGCGGGTGAAGGGGGCAACCCGTCGGGCGATCGACCCTTCATTCGTGGCTTCGACTCGCAGAGCTCGATGTACCTGGACGGTGTCCGTGACACCGGTTCGCAAACCCGCGAAATCTTTGCCATTGAGTCGGTAGAAGTGGCCAAAGGCCCGAACTCGGCTATCGGTGGACGTGGGGCAGCAGGTGGCACCATCAATCTGGTGAGCAAACGCGCCCACCTGGGTAACTCCACCGACGGCGCCTTTACCTGGGGCTCGGACCAGACCCAGCGCTACACCTTCGATGGCAACTATCAGTTCCTCGACACCGCGGCATTCCGCCTGAACCTGATGAGCCACGAGAGCAACGTCGCCGGGCGCGATGAAGTCAACTATGACCGTTGGGGGGTGGCACCGTCGCTGGTCTTCGGCCTGGGTACAGAAACCCGCCTGAGCCTGGACTACTACCACATGGAGAGCGATGACCTGCCAGACTCGGGCATCCCTTACAGCCTCAAGTCTGGCAGCTCCGGCAATCGCACCTCGGCGAACCCCGACAAGCCCACCGACGGCGGCGACAGCGACAACTTCTATGGCCTGGTGGGTCGCGACTTCTATAAAAGTCGCGCAGATATCGCCACCATCGCCCTGGAGCATGACCTGAGCGACGCGCTGACCATCAAGAACACCCTGCGTCACGGCAGCACCCTGCAGGACTACATCTACAGCCAGCCGGATGACAGCAAGGGCAACATCCTCAAAGGCGAAGTCTGGCGTCGCCCAAACAACCGGGTCGCCAATACCCGCACCACCACCAACCAGACCGACCTGTTCGGCGAGGTGTACATCGGTGGATTCAAGAACACCTTCTCCACCGGTATCGAGCTGAGCCGCGAAGCCTCGACCAAAGAAGGCTACGATGTTACCGGCTTCAAATCGGGTGACTGTTCCAAAGGTGAAGGCCTGATTCCTGGCGTGTGCACCTCGTTCCCCAACCCCGACCCAAATGAAGCATGGGGTGGAACCGTTAGCCGCACCGACGCAGGCGCCGACACTACCAGCAACACCCGCGCCATTTACCTGACCGACACCCTGGAACTGAACCCGGCCTGGCTGCTGACCATGGGCCTGCGTTACGACCATTTCGACACCAAGGCCAAGACCAATGTGGCTGGCGGCGCTACCAGCTTCAAGACCGAAGACACCAGCGAGTTCATCACCGGTCAATTGGGCCTGACCTGGAAGCCTACCGACAATGGCAGCGTCTACGTTTCCTATGCGACGTCGGCAACGCCGGCCGGCGCATCGCTGGGTGAAGGCAGCGACGGCAACCCCTTGCTGACCGCCACCACTACCAGCGAGCTGAAGCCCGAAGAAACCACCAATTATGAAATCGGTACCAAGTGGGATCTGTTGGAACAGCGCCTGAGCCTGACCGCAGCGATCTTCCGCACCGAGAAAGAAAATGCCCGGGTGCTGGTCGACGCCAATACCTACCAGAACGCCGGCAAAAGCCGCGTCGACGGCCTGGAGCTGACCGCTACCGGCAAGCTGACCAACGACTGGCAAGTGTTTGCGGGCTACACCTACATGGACGCCAAGCTGGTCGACGGCGGCGCCCAGACGGTGAACAAAGTACTGATCGACGGCTACAACGACGGCAACCAGATGCCCAACACGCCGAACAACAGCCTGACCTTGTGGACCACTTACAATGTCACGCCGAAACTCACCGTCGGTGGCGGTGCGTTCTATGTCGACGACGTGTTCGGTAACGTCACCAACAGCGTGATGGTCGACTCCTACTGGCGCTACGACGCCATGGCCAGCTACAAGCTGACCAAGAACGTCGACCTGCAGCTGAACGTGCAAAACCTCACCAACGAGGTCTACTACGACAAAGCCTACGCGGCTCACTACGCCAACCAGGCAGCCGGGCGCACGGCCCTGCTGACCACCAGCGTGCACTTCTGAGTGCGCTGACTGGCAAGCCCCGTTCATTTCGGTGAACGGGGCTTTTGTGTATCAAGGCATAATGCGCGACGCATTCGCTTTTGCGGTAAGACAAGGTGATTGATGTGTTGAAGAAATCGCTGTTCCAACTGCACTGGTTCTTCGGTATCACAGCCGGCCTGGTGCTGGCCTTGATGGGCATTACCGGGGCGATCTGGTCGTTCCAGGATGAACTGCTGCAGCTGTTCAACCCTGACGTGCTCAACGTCGAAGTACGCCAGGAAGGTGTACTGCCAATGCCTGAACTGGTGAAACGGATCGAGGCCGAACAGGGCGACAAGGTGGCCATGCTGTGGGTCCAGCCCCAAAGCGACAAGGCCGCACGCGTGTTCTTCACCCCGCCTCCCGGCGAACGCCGGGGCCTGATGCGCTACGCCGATCCGTACACCGGCAAGTTGCAGGGAGACGTCGCCGGCCAGGGTTTCTTCGACTTGATGTTGCAGCTACACCGTTTTCTGGCGATGGGCGACACCGGTCGGCAGATCACCGGCGCCTGTACGCTCATGCTGATTTTCTTCTGCCTCTCCGGCCTGTACTTGCGTTGGCCGCGCCAGGCACTGAACTGGCGGGTCTGGTTGACCCTGGACTGGGCGAAGAAGGGCCGTGCGTTCAATTGGGACCTGCATGCCGTATTCGGCACCTGGTGCCTGCTGTTCTATCTGCTGTTCGCCCTCACCGGCCTGTTCTGGTCTTATGAGTGGTACCGCGAAGGCCTGAACAAATTGCTTGCTGATGGCCCCGCCGCTGGCGAGCAGCACAAACGTGGCGAAGGCCGCGGGCGCCCAGGTGGCGCTCCGGGCAAAGACGCCAAGCCGCTGGTGGTCGACTACGATGCCGTCTGGAGCAGCCTGCAAGCTGCCGCCGGCCCGGCGATGAGCAGTTACAACCTGCGCCTGCCCCCTGCTGGCGGACAACCGGCAACCCTCTTCTACCTGCTCGAAGGCGCCGAGCACGAACGCGCGCTCAATACCCTGACCATCGACCCGGCCAATGGCCAGGTGAAAAAACACGATCGCTACGCCGACAAGTCGTTCAAAGCGCAACTGCTGGCCAGCGTCTACGCCCTGCACGTCGGCAGCTACTTCGGCCTGACCGGACGAATTTTGGTGACGATCGCCAGCCTGACCATGCCACTGTTCTTTGTCACCGGCTGGCTGCTCTACCTTGATCGTCGCCGCAAGAAGCGCCAGGTCCGCGCTGCCCGCAGCAGCCTGGCGCCATCCAGCGCTCAGAGTGACAGCTGGCTGGTGGGTTTTGCCAGCCAGAGCGGTTTCGCCGAGCAGCTGGCCTGGCAGAGTGCCGGGCAACTGCAGGCGGCCGGCTTGCCGGTGCAGGTGCGACCACTGGCCGAGTTGACCGAAAGCGATCTCAACCAGGCTCAACGCGCACTGTTCGTGGTCAGTACCTTCGGCGATGGCGAGGCACCGGACAGTGCCCGCGGTTTCGAACGTAAAGTTCTTGGCCAACCCTGGGCGCTGGACAACCTGAACTACGCCCTGCTCGCCCTTGGTGACCGGCAGTACCCGCATTTCTGTGGCTTTGCCCGACGCCTGCAGGCCTGGCTTGGCGAGCGTGGCGCCACCAGTGCATTCGCCACGGTGGAAGTCGACAGTGCCGACCCGACTGCCCTGCAGCGTTGGCAACAGCAACTGGCTGAGCTGACTGGCAGCAAGCCACCAGCCGCCTGGCAGGCGCCGGTGTTCAGCAACTGGACCTTGGTTCAACGCACCTTGATGAACCCTGGCAGCCAGGGCTCAGCCGTGTATCTGCTCGGGCTCACGCCAGAGCAGCCCGCACAGTGGCTGGCCGGTGACCTGGTGGAGATCCTGCCACGCAACAGTCCCGGCAACCTTGAACAATTCCTGCGTGGCCTGGGTCTTGATGGCGAATCCCGCGTGCAGCTCGACGGCTTGCAAGAGAGCCTGCTCCAGGCCCTGGCCAGCCGGCAGTTGCCCAAGAGCCGCGAGCACCTGGTCGGCCTGCACGCCCAGGCCTTGGTCGACGCACTGATTCCGCTGGCCGCACGGGAATACTCGATCGCCTCGATTGCCAGCGATGGCGTGCTGGAACTGATTGTCCGCCAGGAGCGCCACCCAGATGGCAGCCTCGGGCTTGGCTCCGGCTGGCTGACCGAGCACCTGGCTGTGAATAACAGTGTCAGCTTGCGCTTGCGCAGCAACAGCGGTTTCCATTTACCGGCAGCGGCGACACCGATGATCCTGATCGGCAACGGTACAGGTCTGGCCGGGTTGCGCAGCTTGCTCAAAGCGCGAATTGCTGCGGGCGAACAGCGTAACTGGCTGCTGTTCGGTGAGCGCAATCAGGCGCATGACTTCCTCTGTGCAGACGAGCTGCAGGGATGGTTGCGCAACGGTGATCTGGCGCGCCTGGACCTGGCCTTCTCCCGTGACCAGGCGCACAAGGTCTACGTTCAGGATCGCCTGCGTGAACAGGCAGATGAGCTGCGCCGCTGGTTGGACGAAGGGGCGTCGATCTATATCTGCGGCAGCCTGCAAGGGATGGCCAGCGGGGTTGATAAGGTGTTGAACGAGGTGCTTGGGGCTGTAGAGGTTGAGCGCTTGATTGAGCTTGGGCGCTATCGGCGGGATGTGTATTGATTATCGCGGGGCAAGCCCGCTCCCACCGGGAGATCACCTCCAGCCGGGTGGGAGCGGCGGTGCGACGATTCGACTTGCCCCGCGATCGCGATCAGTGCAGTTCGAACGTATCAGCATCCAGATTGGCCGGGAAGCGCGTGCGATACGTCGCCAGGTCGGCCGCGCTCAACACCACCGTGAACACACCATCGGCCTCCCCTGCACTGAGCAGGCTCTCGCCCTGGAAGTCCAGCACCTGGCTGTCGCCTGAGTAGGCAAAGCCCTTGCCGTCAGTACCGACCCGGTTCACCGCCGCCACATAACACAGGTTTTCGATGCCCCGTGCGGGCAACAAGCGGTTCCAGTGCTGGCGCCGTGCGGCAGGCCAGTTGGCGGTGTACAACAGCAGATCGGTATCCTGCGCATCGCGGCTCCACACCGGAAAACGCAGGTCGTAGCAAATCAGCGTACGCACCCGCCAGCCCTTGACCTCGAACTGCACCTGGCGCTCGCCAGGGGTGTAGTGCTTGTGTTCTCCGGCCATGCGGAACAAGTGGCGTTTGTCGTAGAACAGGATCTCGCCATCCGGACGCGCCCACAGCAAGCGGTTACGGTGACTGCCATCAGCCGCCTGGATAATCACGCTGCCAGTGACCACAGCATCGAGTTTTTTCGCCTGGCTCTTGAGCCACTTGTAGGTCGGGCCGTTTTCCGGCTCGGCCAGGCTTTCGGAATCCATTGAAAACCCGGTGGTGAACATCTCCGGCAAGATAATCAGATCAGCGCCACGAGCCTGTTCCAACAAGCCTTCAAAATGCTCGTAGTTGGCCAGGCGGTCCTGCCAGGCCAGGGTTGTCTGGACCAGGGCAACTTTCAGGTTCGGCAGAGCACTCAGATCGCGCATAACTTCTCCGCTGCCTGACGCAGCGTCTCCTCGCGTTTGGCAAAACACAGGCGCACCAGGCGCTGCTCGGGAATGGGTTGCTGGTAGAACACCGACACCGGAATGGTCGCCACCCCGTGTTCCCGGGTCAACCACAGGGACATCTCGACGTCGTTCAGGTCCGGGCGGATGGCGGAATAGTCGACCAGCTGGAAGTAGGTACCGGCGGTGCGGGTGAACTGGAAGCGCGAAGGCGCCAACAGGTCGCAGAACAGATCGCGCTTGGCCTGGTAGAACGCCGGGAGTTCTTCGACGTGCTCTGGATGCTCGGCCATGAAATCGGCCAGGGCCCATTGCAGTGGGGTCACACCGCAGAAGTTGACGTACTGATGGACCTTGCGCAGTTCGGCGCTCAGGGCTGGCGGTGCAACCACATAACCGGTCTTCCAGCCGGTGACGTGATACGTCTTGCCGAATGAGCTGACGACAAAGGCACGCTGGTAGAGCGCTTCGACGGCCAGCACACTGGCGTGTTGCACACCGTCAAACACCAGGTGCTCATAGACCTCATCGCTGATCAGGTAGATATCGCGGTCGGCAATCAACAGTGCCAGTTTGTCCAGATCATCACGGCTGAACAACGCGCCCGTTGGGTTGTGCGGCGAGTTGAGAATGATCATCCGCGTATGCGGGCTCAGGGCATCGGTGAGCTTCTGCCAGTCGATGGCAAATTGTCCGTCGCTGAGCTGAACATGCACGCAGCGTCCACCGGCGAGTTCAACCGAAGGCTCGTAACTGTCGTAGCACGGGTCGAAAACAATGACTTCGTCACCAGCTCGAATCACCGCATGGATCGCGCAGAAGATTGCTTCGGTGGCACCCGGGGTGATGGTGACCTCGGTTTCGGCATCGACACTGACGCCATAGCTTCGGGCAATCTTGGTCGCCACTTGCTGGCGCAAGGCAGGCAGACCGGTCATCGGGCAATACTGATTATGACCGGCAGCGATATGCCGACCGGCTGCATCGAGCAGGGCCTGGGGGCCATTGAAATCGGGAAAACCCTGGGACAGGTTCAAGGCGCCGGTTTGCACGGCGAGTTGCGACATGGTGGTAAAGATGGTCGTGCCGACGTTCGGCAACTTGCTACTGATCATGGAGCCCTCTTTCCTGCTGAACAATCCGGCGGTCAGAGACCGAGCATAGCGGATTGAGTGGGCAGGAAAAAGGTTGAAACAGTCGCAGTCCGCAGGTAATCGCGGGACAAGCCCCCTCCCACAGGTTTTAGTAAACCGTTGGGAGCGGGCTTGCCCCGCGATGCATTCAGCGTTTGTCTTTACGCTTCTTCTCGGCTTTTTTGTGGTGCGACATCAAGCGGCGCTTCTTGTTGACCTGGCGGTCGGTCAAGGCGTTCTTGTTGCCTTCGTATGGGTTCTCACCACCCTTGTACTCGATGCGGATCGGCGTACCGACCAGCTTGAGCACACGGCGATAGGTGTTTTCCAGGTAGCGCGAGTAGGACTTGGGTACTTTCTCGACCTGGTTACCGTGGATCACGATGATCGGCGGGTTGGCGCCACCCAGGTGGGCGTAGCGCAGCTTGATCCGGCGACCGTTGACCATCGGCGGCTGGTGATCGCTGATCGCGTCTTCAAGGATCTGCGTCAGGCGGCTGGTCGGCCAGCGGGTGACCGCCGACTTGAAGGAATTCTGTACCGACTGGTACAGGTTACCCACACCAGTGCCGTGCAGCGCCGAAATGAAGTGGATGTCGGCGAAGTCGACGAAAAACAGCCGGCGTTCCAGCTCGGTCTTCACGTAGTCGCGTTCACCCGGTTGCATGCCATCCCACTTGTTCAGGGCGATGACGATGGCGCGACCAGCTTCCAGGGCAAAGCCCAGCAGGTTCAGATCATGGTCCACCACGCCTTCGCGGGCATCCATGACGAAGATGACCACGTTGGCATCCTTGATCGCCTGCAGGGTCTTGACCACCGAGAACTTTTCAACTTCCTCGTGGATCTTGCCGCGCTTGCGCACGCCTGCGGTGTCGATCAGGGTGTACTTCTCTTCGTTACGCTCGAAGGGAATGTAAATACTGTCGCGCGTGGTGCCTGGCTGGTCGTAGACGATAACCCGGTCTTCACCGAGCATGCGATTGACCAGGGTCGACTTGCCGACGTTCGGACGGCCGATGATGGCAATCTTGATGCCATCTTTCTCGCTCGGGCCAGGGATGCGCACCGCTTCCTCGCCTTCGGCGACGTCGGTATCGATCTCTTCAACATTGTCCCGCGGGAAGTCGCTGAGCACGGCTTCAAGCAGGTTGTTGACGCCACGGCCCTGAGCGCCGGCGACGCCAATGGCGTTACCCATGCCCAACGGCGAGAACTCGGCGATAGCGATCTGCGGATCGATGTTGTCGATCTTGTTCGCTACCAGGAACGAGCGCTTGTTGCGCTTGCGCAGGTGCTCGGAAATCATCTGGTCGGCGGCGGTCAGGCCGGCACGGGCATCCACCAGGAACAGCACCACATCGGCTTCTTCGATGGCCAGCAGCGACTGCTCGGCCATTTTTTCGTCCATGCCGTGCTCGTCACCGGAAATACCGCCGGTGTCGACCAGGATGTACGAACGGCCTTGCCAGATTGCTTCACCGTACTGGCGGTCGCGGGTCAGCCCGGACAGGTCGCCGACGATAGCGTCGCGGGTCCTGGTCAGGCGGTTGAACATGGTGGATTTACCGACGTTCGGTCGGCCCACCAGGGCAATTACGGGAACCATTCGGCTCTCCACTTCATAAATTCGGAAAATACAAAGGCCGCTGCACTGCAGCGGCCGGAGTTCGAGCGGCACCCGAAGTGCCGCAGCCCGAGGCCTGCATGGCCTCAAGCATAGCCTCAGCGGATGGTCAGCGCCTCGAGCTTGCCGCTGTTGCCGTACACATAGATGGTGTCACCCACCACCAGCGGACGGGCGCGCAGGCCATCGCTGTCGATACGCTCACGACCGACGAAGCGACCATCGACCTGGCTGAGCAGGTGCAGGTAGCCTTCCAGGTCACCTACCGCTACATAGCTGGAAAACACTTCCGGCGCCGACAGTTGGCGACGGGCCAGCGAGTCGTTGCTCCACAGGGCGCTCGAGGAGCGCTCGTCGATACCTTCCACGGTACCCGAAGCCAGGCTCACGTAGACGTTACCGAAACCTTGAGCCACACCGGTGTAGCTGGACGCATCACGCTGCCACAGCACACGGCCGCTTTCCAGATCCAGGCCGGCAACCCGCCCCTGATAGCTGGTCACGTACAAGGTACCGCCAGACAGCAACAGGCCACCGTCGATATCGACAACGCGGTCCAGCTCCGAGCGACCTTGAGGGATGGCAACGCGCTGTTCCCAGACCGGCACACCGTTGCGGGTATCCAGAGCCACGACCTTGCCGGTCGACAGACCGGCGACAGCCAGCTGGTTGGTCACGACTGGCGCACCGGTACCACGCAGGGTCAGTACTGCCGGGGTGCTTTCGTAGATCCAGCGACGGTCACCGGTGCTGGCATCCAGGCCAATCACACGGTCGTCCTGGGTCTGCACCACGACCACATCGCCGTTGGTAGCAGGTGGTGCCAGGACTTCACTGGTCACCCGCGAACGCCAGCGTTCTTCACCGGTGCTGGCATCCAGAGCGATCACGTCGCCCTTGAGGGTACCCAGCATGACCATGCCGTAACCCACGCCTACGGCGCCGGACACAGGCAGTTCGAGGTCCTTTTTCCAGGCCACGTCACCGTTGTTACGGTCCATGGCCATCACCACGCCAGTTACATCGGCAGCGTAGATGCGATCGTTCTCGATCGCCGGGACCAGCATGTTGAAGGACTCACCCTGACCGTCACCGATCGAACGACTCCACTGCTTCTTCAGGACCACCTCTTCGGTGAACTTGGTCAGCTCGGCCGGCGGCAATTCCTTTTTGCTGTTGCTGCTGCAACCCGCGGCCAGAATGGCCAGGGTCAGCACTGCTGCATGTTTCCAACCGATCACGTCACGCATCCCCTTTGGCCAGGTCGTCGAGCTTGAGTTGCAAACCACCGATCGCGGCGTCGTCAGACAGCGCGGCCTTGGCCTTTTCGTAAGCGCTATGAGCATCGGCAGCACGACCCAGCTGTACCAGCAGGTCGCCCTTGAGCTCTTCACGGCTGGCCAGGAATGCCTTGTCGGCATCGCCTTCCAGCAGTTTCAGGGCCTCGTCGACCTTGCTTTGCGCGGCCAGAACACGGGCCAGACGCTGACGGGCGATCTCGCCCAGGGTGGCATCTGCCGGCTTGTCGACGATCGACTTGAGCTCAGCGGCAGCGTCATCAAGCTTGCCGGCCTCGACCGCGACCTTGGCCACGAACAGGCTGCCGTACTGCGCATAGGCAGAACCGCCGAACTCGTTCTTGAGCTTGCCAGACAACTCGGCGACTTTAGCCGCATCCGGCTCACCGCTTGGCGTCAGGGTGGTTTCCAGCAGGGCCTGATAGAGGTTCGAGGCGCCTTGCGACTGGTTACCCTGGTACTTCTGGAAAGCTTGCCAGCCGAACACTATCACCAGTGCCAGCAGGCCGCCGGTTACCAGTGGCTTGCCGTTACGCTGCCACCAGTCCTTGAATGCCGCCAGCTGTTCATCATCGGTACTCGACACCCCAATACTCCTTTTCACCAAATCGGCTGTTGACCCGCTTCACGCCTGCGCGAGGGAAGCTTCCAGGTGCTCTGCCAGAGCATCCCAGGCAATGTTTTGTTGTTCGCCCTGGCCACGCAGGGGTTTGAAACCTACCACTTGTTGCGCCAGTTCGTCGTCCCCCAGGATCAAGGCGAACAGGGCGTTACTCTTGTCTGCCTTCTTGAACTGGCTCTTGAAGCTGCCGGCACCGGCATTGACCTGCAGACGCAGGTTCGGCAGGCGATCACGCAGACGCTCGCTCAGGGCCAGGCCCGCCAGCTCTGCCTGCTCACCGAAAGCGCACAGGTAGACATCAACCTGACGGTTGATCGACTCGGGTACCTGCTCCAGGGTTTCCAGCAGCAGGATCAAGCGTTCGATGCCCATGGCGAAACCGACGCCCGGGGTGGGCTTGCCGCCCATCTGCTCAACCAGGCCGTCGTAGCGGCCACCGGCGCAGACAGTGCCTTGGGAGCCGAGCTTGTCGGTGACCCACTCGAACACGGTCTTGCTGTAGTAGTCCAGGCCACGTACCAGCTTGGTATTGATCACGAACGGGATACCGGCGGCATCCAGGCGAGCCTTGAGGCCATCGAAATGCACCCGCGACTCTTCGTCCAGGTAGTCTTCGAGCTTCGGCGCACCGACCAGCACCGCCTGGGTGTTGGCGTCCTTGCTGTCGAGGATGCGCAGCGGATTGGTCTTCAGGCGACGCTGGCTGTCTTCGTCCAGTTGCTCCAGACGCGCCGAGAGGAACTCGACCAGCGCATCACGGTAGCGGGCACGGGCTTCGCTGGTACCCAGGCTGTTGAGTTCCAGCTTTACCGCGTCGCGGATGCCCAGCAGGCCCCACAGACGCCAGGTAAGCACGATCAGCTCGGCGTCGATGTCCGGACCGTCGAGGTTGAAGACTTCGACACCGATCTGGTTGAACTGGCGATAACGGCCTTTTTGCGGGCGCTCGTGGCGGAACATCTGGCCGATGTACCAGAGTTTCTGTACCTGGCCGCCGCCGCTGATGCCGTGCTCGAGCACCGCACGTACGCAGGCCGCGGTACCTTCCGGACGCAGGGTCAGGGAGTCACCGTTACGGTCGGCGAAGGTGTACATCTCTTTTTCGACGATATCGGTCACTTCACCGATCGAGCGCTTGAACAGCTCGGTGAACTCGACGATCGGCGTGCGGATCTGACGATAGCCGTAGGTGTCCAGCAGGCCGGCCACGGTGCTCTCGAAATAGCGCCACAGCGGGGTCTGCTCGGGCAGAATGTCGTTCATGCCACGGATGGCTTGCAGCGATTTACTCACGGAAAATCCTTTCGAATCTGGGTGTCAGCCACGGGCGATCAAGGCCGCGTCGGCTTCGGCCTTTTCGGCCGCTTTCTGGCGGATGAGTCTTTCCAGCTCATCGACCAGGTTGTCATTGGTCAGCTTCTGCGCAGGCTTGCCATCGATGTAGATCAGGTTCGGCGTGCCGCCGGTCAACCCTACATGGGCTTCCTTGGCTTCGCCCGGGCCATTGACCACGCAGCCGATCACGGCCACGTCCATCGGTACCAGCAAGTCTTCCAGGCGCCCTTCCAGCTCGTTCATGGTTTTCACCACATCGAAGTTCTGCCGCGAACAGCTCGGGCAGGCGATGAAGTTGATGCCACGCGAACGCAGGTGCAAGGATTTGAGGATGTCGTAACCGACTTTTACTTCCTCGACCGGGTCTGCCGCCAGGGAGATGCGAATAGTATCGCCAATTCCTTCGGCAAGCAGCATACCGAGGCCAACTGCGGATTTCACCGTGCCTGAACGCAGGCCACCGGCTTCGGTGATACCCAGGTGCAGCGGCTGGACGATCTGCTTGGCCAGCAGGCGATAGGCTTCGACGGCCATGAACACGTCGGACGCCTTGACGCTGACCTTGAAGTCCTGGAAATCCAGGCGATCAAGGTGCTCGACGTGACGCATGGCCGATTCGACCAGCGCCGCTGGCGTTGGCTCGCCGTACTTTTTCTGCAGGTCTTTTTCCAGGGAGCCGGCGTTGACGCCGATGCGAATCGGAATACCGCGGTCACGGGCAGCATCGACCACTGCGCGCACGCGGTCTTCACGACCGATGTTGCCTGGGTTGATCCGCAGGCAGTCGACACCCAGTTCAGCCACACGCAATGCGATGCGATAGTCGAAGTGGATATCGGCGACCAGCGGTACGCTGACCAGTTGCTTGATCCGGCCAAAGGCTTCGGCCGCATCCATGTCAGGTACCGAGACCCGCACGATGTCGACACCGGCATCAACCAGGCGGTTGATCTGCGCTACGGTGGCGGCCACATCATTAGTGTCGGTATTGGTCATGCTCTGCACGGCGATGGGTGCATCGCCGCCTACAGGTACATTACCTACCCAGATTTTTCGCGATTCGCGACGTTTGATCGGTGATTCGCCGTGCATGACTTATTGTCCCAACTTCAGGCGAGCAGTCTCGCCACTGGTGAACGGCGCAACGTCAACAGGCTGACCGTTGTAGCTGACCTGCACGCCGCGGGCAAAGCCCAGGCGTACCGCAAACGGCGGTTTACCGGTCAGGTCCAGGCTGTCGCCCTTGCGCTTGATGGCGCTGAACAGCACCTTGCCGTTGCCGTCGGTGACCGAAGTCCAGCAATCGGCGGTGAATTGCATGTGCAGCTGGCCACTACCGGCAGCCGCCGGAGTCGGGGCCGCAGGTGCCGGTGTAGCGGCAGGTGCGGTCGCGACCACCACAGGGGCTGCAGGAGCAGCCGAAGTGGCAGGAGCAGCCGTGGCAGCTACCGGAGCGACTGGTGCAACGACAGTGCTGGCGGCCGGTACGACCGGGGTAGCCGGGCTGCTGACCGGAGCTTGCGGCGCAGGCGCGGTCTCGACCTGCTCGCTGGTTACCGGAGCCTGCTCAAGGTTCAGCGGGGTGCTTTCTGGCTGCTGGGCAGCGCTGACAGCCTGGTCTTCAGGCTCGTCCAGCGGGTGAATCTGGGTAGTGCCGTCGGCGCTTTCGACCTCGACATGCTCAAGGGCCATGTTCACCAGGTCTTTGCTGCGCTGGCTGCTCTGGTCCTGCCACCAGAAGAAACCGCCGCCAATCACCACCACCAGCAGCAACAGGCTGACGACGCGCAGGATGTTGTGCGAAAGACGCACCGGCTCTTCGATGCGACCGAGCGCATGCACTTCACTGCCTTGGGCGTGGGTACCGGTGCACTGATCGAAAGCTTGCACCAGCGCGGCCTGGTCCATGTCCAGCAACTTGGCATAGGCTCGGATGTAGCCACGGGCAAAGGTATGTCCAGGCAGCTTGTCGAAGGCGCCGGTTTCAAGATTGTTCAAGGAACTCACGGTCAGGTTCAGCTTGTGAGCCACTTCGGCCTGCGACCAGTCCCTGCTCTCACGGGCCTGACGCAGAGTCTCACCTGGATTCTCGCGAGTCGCTGCTGCTACTTCGGGATGCGCCGCTTTCATCATTGCTCCGACAGGTATTGCTGATATTCCGGCGTACCGGGATAAAGTCGTTGTAATTGCAGGCCCAGATCGGCGGCCTTGTTCCGTTCTTCGAAGACGTTGGCCAGGCGACTACCGAGCAGCAAGCTGCGAGCACTGTGGTCGCTCAGTTGGCTGAAACGATCGTAGTAGTCACGGGCCGGCACATAATGCCTGTCTTCGTAAGACAACTCAGCCATTTCCAGCAATGCACGTGGCTGCTGTTGGTTGAGCCGTAAAGCTTTTACCAGGTATTCCTGCGCCTGGTCGCGCTGACCCAGCCGCAACGCGGTCAGACCGAGACTCTCGAATACGCGTGAACGCTCAGGATACAGGGTATCGGCCGCAGCTTGGATAAACATCTGCCGGGCTTGTGTGTATTGTCCCTGAGCGTAAAGAAAACTGCCGTAATTGTTGCGAATCCGGGTATCGGCCGGGCTACTGGCCAACGCTTGTTGGTAGTGCCGCTGGGCCAGCCCAGGCTCGTCTTCGGCCTGATACACCAAAGCCAGGGCAGCATTTGCAGCGGCATCCTGGCTATTGAGATCAAGCGCTTTTTTTAGCGGGCCCTTGGCCTGCTCAGTCAAACCTTGTTGCAAATAACCCAACCCCAACTGCACGTAGGCCTGCCCGGCCTGCGCACGTCCTTCACGCGTCGCCAGCGTGTCCGAACTCCCGCTGGACACGCAACCTGCAAGCAGGGCGAGCGACAGGATCGACAGCGCGACGCGCAAAGTCATGGAGTTCCTCTCTATCAGTTCCGAACGGCGCTTTCTTGCATATCGCCGTCGGCGTTCAACTGACGCACGGCGATATAACGCTCGCTGCGGCGGGTACGGTCCATTACCTGGCCGACCAGCTGGCCACAGGCCGCATCGATATCTTCACCACGGGTGGTGCGCACCGTGACGTTGTAGCCGGCATGGTGCAAGTGGTCCTGGAAGCGACGAATGGCGTTGTTGCTCGGCCGCTCGTAACCGGAATGCGGGAACGGGTTGAACGGGATCAGGTTGATCTTGCACGGTACGTTCTTGAGCAGCTCGGCCATTTCCACGGCGTGTTCGAGCTTGTCGTTGACGTCCTTGAGCAGGGTGTACTCAATGGTCAGTACGCGCTTCTCGCCGAGTTGCGACATGTAGTTCATGCACGCTTCGAGCAAGACCTTGAGCGGGTACTTCTTGTTGATCGGCACCAGTTCGTTGCGCAGCGCATCGTTCGGCGCGTGCAGCGACAGGGCCAGAGAGACGTCGATGTGCTTGGCCAGCTCTTCGATCATCGGCACCACGCCGGAGGTGGACAGGGTCACCCGGCGCTTGGAAATACCGTAGCCGAGGTCGTCCATCATCAGGTGCATGGCCGCGACAACGTTGTCGAAGTTCAGCAGTGGCTCACCCATGCCCATCATCACCACGTTGGTGATGGCACGGTCGATGGTGGCGGGAACGCTGCCGAACGACTTGTTGGCAATCCACACCTGGCCGATGACTTCGGCGGCGGTGAGGTTGCTGTTGAATCCTTGCTTGCCGGTGGAGCAGAAACTGCAGTCCAGGGCGCAACCGGCCTGAGACGAGACACACAAGGTGCCACGCTTGCCCTGGGGGATGTACACGGTCTCGACGCAGCTGCCGGACGCCACGCGCACCACCCATTTACGGGTGCCATCGCTGGAGATGTCCTCGCTGACCACTTCCGGACCGCGAATCTCGGCAACAGCCTTGAGCTTTTCGCGCAAGGCCTTGCCGACATTCGTCATGGCGTCGAAATCATCGACGCCAAAGTGGTGAATCCATTTCATTACCTGACCGGCACGGAAACGCTTCTCCCCGATAGAGTCGAAGAATTTTTCCATTTCCGGCTGGGTCAGCCCCAACAGGTTAGTTTTGCCAGTCGATGTCGTCATGGATTCACCCTCACCCGTAAGCTTTCGCTTAGCGAGTGGTTACCTCGGTAGCTGCGAAGAAGTAAGCGATTTCGCGAGCAGCAGCGGCTTCGGAGTCCGAACCGTGAACGGCGTTGGCGTCGATGGATTCAGCGAAGTCAGCGCGGATGGTGCCTGGAGCAGCTTCTTTAGGGTTGGTAGCGCCCATCAGCTCACGGTTCAGAGCGATAGCGTTTTCGCCTTCCAGAACCTGAACAACAACTGGACCGGAAGTCATGAAAGCAACCAGGTCGCCGAAGAAACCACGGGCGCTGTGCTCAGCGTAGAAGCCTTCAGCTTCGGCTTTGGACAGTTGCTTGATTTTCGAAGCAACGATTTTCAGGCCAGCGTCTTCGAAACGGGTGGTGATCTTGCCGATCACGTTTTTAGCAACGGCGTCAGGCTTGATGATCGAGAAAGTACGTTGAACAGCCATGGTGTAACTCCAGAAACGTTGAGTGAAGCGAAAAATTAAACCCGCGAATTATACGCGGGTTCCGGGGGATTGCCTAACCTGCCGAGCGCGCTCAGTCGGCTTCTTCGATCCAGGCCGCCTGGATGGCTTCGAGAACCTTCTCGCCGCCACGCTGCGGATCGTCACTGAATTCCGGCAATGCCAGCACCCACTGGTGCAGATCGACGAAGTTCACATAACGAGGATCGACTTCCGGCTTGCTTTCGGCAAGCTGGATTGCAATTTCAAGTACATCAACCCATTTCAGGCTCATGTCAGCTCCAGATCAATGCGGCGCTTCGGCGGCGTGGTTGAGGGAGTATTTGGGAATCTCGACGGTGATGTCCTCGGTGCCGACCTTGGCCTGGCAGGTCAGACGCGACGTGGGCTCCAGGCCCCAGGCACGATCAAGATAGTCCTCTTCCAGCTCGTCGGCTTCATTGAGCGAGTTGAAGCCTTCGCGAATCACGCAGTGGCACGTGGTGCAGGCGCACACGCCGCCGCAGGCGCTTTCGATTTCGATGTGGTTGTCATGCGCCACTTCGAGGATCGACGTACCTGTCTCGGCCTCTACGACCATGCCTTCCGGGCAGAACTTCTCGTGGGGCAGAAAAATCACCTGCGGCATCTGTTACTCCTCGATCTCATTCAGGTTGCGCCCGGCCAAAGCGGCTTTTACCGTCGAATCAAGGCGACGGGCGGCAAAGGCATCGGTCACCTGCGACAGACGCTTGGTCTGCTGCTCGATGGCTGCGCCATCGGTGCCGTTGATCAAATCACGCAAGTCTTGCATTTGTTGTTCGATGGCCAGACGCTCTTCGGCGTCCAGCAGGCGCTCGCCATCGGCGTCCAGGGCGCCCTGTACCGCTTCGAGCAGTCGCTCGGCGTCAACCTGGTGCTCGCGCAACTGGCGAGCAACCTTGTCGAAACCGGCGTGTTCGAAGGAATCCTTGAGCATGCGGGCGATTTCGCCATCGGTCAGACCATAGGACGGCTTGACCTGGATGCTCGACTCCACGCCCGAGCCCAGCTCGCGCGCGGAAACACTGAGCAGGCCGTCGGCATCAACCTGGAAGGTCACGCGAATTTTCGCCGCACCGGCAACCATCGCTGGAATACCGCGCAGTTCGAAGCGCGCCAGGGAGCGGCAGTCGCTGATCAGTTCACGCTCGCCTTGCAGCACGTGAATCATCATCGCCGACTGGCCGTCTTTGTAGGTGGTGAACTCCTGGGCACGAGCGACCGGAATGGTGGTGTTGCGCGGAATCACCTTTTCCATCAGCCCGCCCATGGTTTCCAGCCCCAGGGACAGAGGAATCACATCAAGCAGCAGCAGTTCGCCACCATCGCGGCGGTTACCGGCCAAGGTATCGGCCTGGATTGCGGCACCGATGGCGACCACTTGATCGGGATCGATCTCGGTCAATGGGGTACGACCAAACAGTGTACCTACGGCCTCACGTACGCGCGGTACGCGGGTCGAACCACCGACCATGACCACGGCACCGACTTCTTCAAGTTCAACGCCACTGTCACGCACAGCGCGACGGCAAGCCTTGAGGCTACGGGCGATCATCGGCTCGATCAGCGCATCGAAGGCACTGCGGCTCAGCTCGGCCTGCCAACTGCCGTAGGCAACCGAAACCGAATCAGCGTTGGTCAGGGCTTCCTTGGCCGCACAGGCGGTTTGCAGCAACTGGCGTTGGGCACCCGGATCAAGGTCCGAGGACAAACCGGCCTGCTCGACAATCCAGCTGGCAATGGCGTGATCGAAGTCGTCGCCACCCAGGGCGCTGTCGCCACCGGTGGCCAGCACTTCAAAGACACCGCCGGTCAGGCGCAGGATAGAGATGTCGAACGTGCCGCCACCCAGATCATAGATAGCCACCACGCCTTCGGCGTTCTGGTCCAGGCCATAGGCCACGGCCGCCGCGGTGGGCTCATTGAGCAGGCGCAATACGTTCAGACCGGCCAGACGCGCAGCGTCCTTGGTGGCCTGACGCTGGGCATCGTCGAAATACGCGGGAACCGTGATGACCGCACCGACCAACTCCCCACCCAGGGTCTCTTCCGCGCGCTGGCGCAGGACCTTGAGGATATCGGCCGAGACTTCCACCGGGCTTTTCGGGCCCTGAATGGTGTCGATGAACGGCATGTGCGACTCACCACCGACAAAGCGGTACGGCAGCTGCTCGCCCAATTGCTTCACATCCGCCAGGCCACGGCCCATCAGGCGCTTGACCGACAGCACAGTATTGAGCGGGTCGCTGGCAGCGGCATCACGCGCTACATGACCGACATCGATGTGGTCAGCGTGATAACGCACCGCCGAAGGCAGGATGACCTGACCTTGAGCGTCAGGCAGGGGCTCACTACGGCCGCTGCGCAGGGCGGCAACCAGGGAGTTGGTGGTACCAAGGTCAATGCCCACCGCCAGACGGCGCTGGTGCGGTTGAGGGCTCTGACCGGGTTCGGCGATCTGCAGTAGGGCCATGCTTATCTGAATACCAGGGGCGCCGCCAAAGGCAGCGCCGGGTTAATCGTCGAGGCGCTCTTCCAGCTGGCGCACTTCATAGGCGAGCTTGTCCAGAAACTGCATGCGGCGCATCAGGCGTTCGGCCTGTTCGCGCTGCGCAGGATCATTCCAGCAGGCAGCGAAGTCCTCGTTGAGCGCTTCCTGGGCGACTTTCAAGCGGCGCTTGAAGGTGGCAACGCCATCGAGGTCGGCACTGTCCTGCAGGTCTTCGAGCTCTTCGCGCAATTGCATCTGCTGCAGCAGGAACTCGGGATCGTGGACGGTGACTTCCTGCGGCACTTCGGCGCCGCTGATGGCCAACAGGTAGCGGGCACGCCGGGGCGCGCTCTTGAGTGTCTGGTACGCCTCGTTCAGCGCAGCCGAACGCTCTAGCGCAATGCGCTGTTCACGTTCGGAAGCATCGGCGAAGCGATCCGGATGGACCTCACGGGCCAGCTCGCGGTAGCGAACGGCCAACTTGTCGAGGTCCAGGCGGAAGCCAGGTTGCAGGTCAAACAGGGCGAAATGACAAGGAGTACCCACGCGCAGCCTCAGACGTTGAAGCTTTCGCCGCAGCCACACTCACCGCGAACGTTGGGGTTGTTGAACTTGAAGCCTTCGTTCAACCCTTCCTTGACGAAATCCAGCTCGGTGCCGTCGAGGTACGTCAGGCTTTTCGGATCAATGATGACCTTCTCGCCATGGCTTTCGAAGACCAGGTCTTCGCTGTCCGGCTGATCGACGAACTCCAGCACATAGGCCAGGCCCGAGCAGCCAGTGGTGCGCACGCCAAGGCGAATACCTTCACCCTTGCCGCGTCCATCGAGGGAGCGCCGCACATGTTTGGCGGCGGCTTCTGTCATGCTGATAGCCATCGAGACTCCTTACCTGCAACAGGCGAACTTAGAGCAAACCTTTCTTCTGCTTGTAATCGCGCACGGCCGCCTTGATGGCGTCCTCGGCGAGTACCGAGCAGTGAATTTTCACCGGCGGCAACGCCAGTTCTTCGGCCAGCTGGGTGTTCTTGATGGTTTCGGCTTCGTCCAGGGTCTTGCCCTTCATCCACTCAGTGGCCAGGGAGCTGGAGGCGATGGCCGAACCACAGCCGTAGGTCTTGAACTTGGCGTCTTCGATGACGCCCTGCTCGTTGACCTTGATCTGCAGGCGCATCACGTCGCCGCACGCCGGAGCGCCGACCATGCCGGTGCCAACATCCGGGTCCTCGGCATTCATCTTGCCGACGTTACGCGGGTTTTCGTAGTGGTCGATGACCTTTTCACTGTATGCCATGGTGCAATTCCTTCCTCATCAGAGAGCCGCTCTTGCCGGCGACTACTTAGTGCGCAGCCCACTCAATCTTGGAGATGTCGACGCCGTCTTTGAACATATCCCACAGCGGCGACAGTTCGCGCAGCTTGGTCACGGCCTCGCACACCTTCTGCGCGGCGTAGTCGATTTCTTCTTCGGTGGTGAAACGACCGAAGGTGAAGCGGATCGAGCTGTGAGCCAGTTCGTCGTTGCGGCCCAGGGCGCGCAGTACGTAGGACGGCTCAAGCGAAGCCGAAGTACAGGCCGAGCCGGACGAAACGGCCAGGTCCTTGAGCGCCATGATCAGCGACTCGCCTTCGACGTAGTTGAAGCTCAGGTTCAGGTTGTGCGGGATGCGCGCGGTCATGCTGCCGTTGATGTACAGCTCTTCCAGACCTTCGACCTGCTGGTAGAAGCGGTCGCTCAGTGCCTTGATGCGCACGTTCTCGCTGGCCATCAGCTCTTTGGCGATGGCGAATGCTTCACCCATGCCGACGATCTGGTGGGTAGCCAGGGTGCCCGAACGCATGCCGCGCTCGTGACCGCCGCCGTGCATGGTGGCTTCCAGGCGTACGCGAGGCTTGCGGCTGACGTACAGCGCGCCGATACCCTTTGGGCCGTAAGTTTTGTGAGCGGAGAACGACATCAGGTCGACTTTCAGCTTTTGCAGGTCGATTTCGACCTTGCCGGTCGACTGAGCTGCGTCAACGTGGAACATGACGCCACGTGCGCGGGTCAGTTCGCCGATGGCAGCGATGTCGTTGATGGTGCCGATTTCGTTGTTCACGTGCATGATCGACACGAGGATGGTGTCGTCACGCAGGGCCGCTTCAACCATGGCCGGAGTGATCAGACCATCGGCACCTGGCTCGATGTAGGTCACTTCGAAGCCTTCACGTTCCAGCTGACGAGTGCTGTCCAGAACAGCCTTGTGCTCGATCTTGGAGGTGATCAGGTGCTTGCCCTTGGTGCCGTAGAAGTGCGCGACGCCCTTGATTGCCAGGTTGTCGGACTCGGTTGCACCGCTGGTCCAGACAATTTCCCGCGGGTCGGCATTGACCAGGTCAGCAACCTGGCGGCGGGCGTTCTCGACCGCTTCTTCGGCTTTCCAGCCAAAGACGTGGGAGCGCGACGCCGGGTTACCGAAGTTTCCGTCGACCAGCAGGCAGTCGCTCATCTTCTGGGCAACGCGTGGGTCGACCGGTGTGGTCGCGGAGTAATCGAGGTAGATCGGCAACTTCATTGAATATCTCCTATCAGGCGGTCGCGCCGCGCGTCGAAACGGTCATTCGACGGCTGACGTCTCAATCTTGTCCAGCTGCGGTGCCCGGCCTGCAATACGACGCAGGTCCTGACGCTGGGCGACTTCTTGCACCTCACGGCGGGTAACAAGGTCAGCCAGGCTGATGCCGCTGAGAAACTCGTGAATCTGCTGGCTCAGGTCGCACCACAAGTGGTGGGTCAGGCAGGTGTCGCCGGCGTGGCAATCACCCAGGCCCTGGCAGCGTGTTGCGTCGACCGACTCGTTGACCGCGTCGATCACCTGGGCTACCTGTATGCTCTCCATGCTTCGCGACAGCTGATAGCCGCCGCCAGGTCCGCGCACGCTGGAAACCAGACTGCTGCGGCGCAGCTTTGCAAACAGCTGCTCCAGATAAGATAGGGAGATGCCTTGGCGTTCGGAAATGTCGGCCAGAGACACCGGCCCATGCTGCGCGTGCAACGCCAGGTCGAGCATGGCGGTCACGGCGTATCGGCCTTTTGTAGTCAGTCGCATGGCTAGTAGGTACCACGGGGTTACGGGATGGGAGCGAGTATGCTATTCCCGAGCATTTAAGTCAACTATAAGACCTAGTGCTTTAGTCGGGATTGCCGCAAGAGGGCGGCCGAATGATAGCAAACTAAGGGGCGTGTGCGCACGCCCCTTCTGTCAATGTGTCGCGGCGTCGCTGCGGGCTTCATCCTTGATCTGCGCGAAGTCTTCTTCACGCAGTACCGGCAGTTCCTTGGCGCAGTAGTCACTGCCCAGATTCTTCAGTGCGCCGCACATATCCTCCAGGCGCCCATCCACTGCCTGCAGGTGATCGAGCAACTGACCGATGGCACGCGCCACCGGGTCCGGCATGTCTTCACTGACGCCATAAGCATCGAAGCCGATCTTCTCGGCCATGGCCTTGCGCTTGGCCTCGACCTCGGCATCCGTCTTGACGATGATCCGCCCGGGAATGCCAACGGCAGTGGCGCCCGCCGGCACAGCCTTGGTGACCACCGCGTTGGAGCCGATCTTGGCCCCGGCACCTACGGTAAAAGGCCCCAGCACCTTGGCACCGGCCCCTACCACCACACCGTCTTCGAGGGTCGGGTGACGCTTGCCCTTGTTCCAGCTGGTACCGCCCAGAGTTACGCCCTGGTACAAGGTGACATCGTCACCGATCTCGGCCGTTTCGCCGATAACAATGCCCATGCCATGGTCAATAAAGAAGCGCCGCCCCACCTTGGCACCCGGATGAATCTCGATACCGGTCATCCAGCGCCCGAAGTTCGATACCAGCCGGGCCAGCCACTTCCAGTCACGCTTCCACAGCGCATGGGCCGCCCGGTGCAGCCAGATCGCGTGCATGCCCGGGTAGCAGGTCAGCACGTCAAAGGCATTGCGCGCCGCCGGGTCACGGTGGAAAACGCTCTGGATATCTTCACGCAGACGCTCGAACATTTATTGATCCTTGCGCTTATGCGGCTCACCACGGGCCACTTTCTGGGTTTCCGTGAGGATGCCGCGCAAAATACTCATTTCCGAACGGTTGACCGAACTGCGCCCATACAGCCGACGCAGGCGCGGCATCAGGTGCTTGGGTTTCTCCGGATCAAGAAAACCGATGTCGACCAGGGTTTTTTCCAGGTGCTGGTAAAACAGCTCCATTTCATCCATGGTCGCCAGCTCGCTGCTGCGCACCGACGTCACCTCGAACTTCTCGACTTTCGATGGCTGCCCTTCGGCAGCCAGCCAGGCCATGCGCACCTCATAGGCCAGCACCTGCACTGCCGCCGCCAGGTTCAGCGAGCTGAAGTCAGGATTGGAGGGAATGTGCACATGAAAATGACAGCGCTGCAGCTCTTCGTTGGTCAGGCCGGCGTACTCACGACCAAACACCAGGGCAATCTCCTCACCCTCAAGGGCATGTTCGATGGCCTTGCTGCCGCATTCGCGCGGATCGACCAGCGGCCAGGGAATGCGACGCTCGCGGGCACTGGTGCCGAACACCAGATTACAGCCGACCAGCGCCTCTTCAAGGGTGGCAACTACCTGGGCGCCGCCGAGCACATCGTCAGCACCCGACGCCCGGGCATCGGCCTCATGGGAAGGGAAATCCTGCGGATCAACCAGCACCAGACGCGACAAGCCCATGTTTTTCATGGCACGCGCAGCGCCGCCGATATTGCCGGGGTGGCTGGTATTAACCAGAACAACACGAATATTTTGCAGCAAGGCGAGCGCTCACAGACACGGGAAAGAAGCCGTAAATCTTACAGAAGGCACCGACTTTACGCTACGAAAGCAAATGCCACCCTTCTACGCAGAAAGTTTTCTGCTAGAATGTTCGGCTTTCTTTAACGACCCAGGTGAAACGTCCATGCAGCCCATGCTGAATATCGCGCTGCGCGCCGCCCGCAGCGCCAGTGAATTGATTTTCCGCTCCATCGAGCGCCTGGATACCATCAAGGTTGATGAAAAAGACGCCAAGGATTACGTCTCGGAAGTCGATCGCGCCGCAGAGCAGAAAATCATCGATGCCCTGCGCAAGGCCTATCCGAACCACTCCATCTACGGCGAAGAAACCGGCCTGCACGCCGGCACTGGCGAAGAAGGCAAGGACTACCTGTGGATCATCGATCCACTGGACGGTACCACCAACTTCCTGCGTGGCATCCCGCACTTTGCTGTCAGCATTGCCTGCAAATACCGTGGCCGCCTTGAGCACGCCGTGGTCCTGGACCCTGTCCGCCAGGAAGAATTCACCGCCAGCCGTGGCCGTGGCGCTCAACTGAACGGCCGTCGCCTGCGCGTCAGCTCCCGCACCAGCCTGGAAGGCGCCCTGCTGGGTACCGGCTTCCCGTTCCGCGACAACCAGATGGCTGACCTGGACAATTACCTGGGCATGTTCCGCGCCCTGGTTGGCCAGACTGCCGGCATCCGTCGCGCTGGTGCTGCCAGCCTGGACCTGGCCTACGTCGCCGCTGGCCGCTTCGATGCTTTCTGGGAATCGGGCCTGTCGGAATACGACATGGCTGCAGGCGCCCTGCTGATCCAGGAAGCTGGCGGCCTGGTGAGTGACTTCACCGGTGGTCACGACTTCCTTGAAAAAGGTCATATCGTTGCCGGCAACATCAAGTGCTTCAAAGCCGTGCTGACCGCTATCCAGCCGCACCTGCCGGCTTCGATCAAACGCTAAGTTTCGATCAGGCACAAAAAAAGCACCCTTCGGGGTGCTTTTTTATTACCTGTGGATTACTGACCCGGTTGGGCCTGGCTCAGCACCAGCTTGCCCTCTTTATCCAGCGGGATCTGCGCGCCCGGGTCACGGTCCATGCGGACCTGACCGACCTTGTCGCCAATCGAATACTTCACGTCATATCCAACCACCTTCTCGCTCAGGTCATTGACCGTGTTGCAGCGAGTCTGGGTGGTCGTGTAGGTATCGCGTTCCTGCATGCCTTCCTGCACCTTGTTACCGGCATAGCCGCCACCGACCGCGCCGGCCACTGTGGCAATCTTTTTACCGGTACCACCGCCAATCTGGTTACCCAGCAGGCCACCCGCCAGCGCACCAACCACAGTACCGGCAATCTGATGCTGGTCCTTCACCGGGGCCTGACGCGTAACAGTCACGTCCTTGCAGACTTCTCGCGGCGTTTTCACGGTCTGCTTGACCGGCTGCACCGCCAACACCTCAGCGTATTCCGGCCCACTCTTGACCAGGTTGTAGGTGGCTACAGCACCTCCGGCAGTCACACCGACCGCACCCAGAACCGCACCCACCAGCATTGACTTGTTCACGTGAACCTCCTGATCGTACCTGCAGGACATTGCCTGCCTTCTCCCTGCCTTGGAGCATAAAAAAAGGCGCGAGTTCAATACTCGCGCCTTCTTATACGACCAACTGCGTGGGAAAAAGCCTTATGGAAGCTCGTCCACACCCTCGGCCTTGGCCGGAGGAATCAGGTCTTCGCTGCTCAGGTTCAGCCAGATCAGCACCACGTTGGCGATGTAGATCGACGAGTAGGTACCAGCCATGACACCGATGAACAATGCCAGCGAGAAGCCCCACAGGTTGTCGCCACCGAAGAACAGCAACGCAGCAATGGCCAGCAAGGTCGATACCGACGTAGCGATGGTCCGCAGCAAAGTCTGGGTGGTCGAGATGTTGATGTTCTCGATCAGCGAGGCCTTGCGCAGTACCCGGAAGTTCTCCCGCACCCGGTCGAATACAACGATGGTGTCGTTGAGCGAGTAACCGATGATCGCCAGCACCGCCGCCAGCACCGTCAGGTCGAAGGTGATCTGGAAGAACGACAGGATACCCATGGTCACGACCACGTCGTGGACCAGCGACAGAATCGCACCAAGGGCGAACTTCCACTGAAAGCGGAACGCCAGGTAGATCATGATGCCGCCCAGGGCCAGCAACATACCCAGGCCACCCTGGTCGCGCAGCTCTTCGCCGACCTGCGGACCGACGAACTCGACGCGCTTGACCACCGCCGGGTTGTCGGTACTGACCTTCTGCAGCGCCTCGGAGACGCGATTACCCAGCATCGGGTCATCACCAGGCATACGCACCAGCAGGTCGGTGGTAGCACCGAAGCTCTGCACCACGGCATCCTGGAAGCCGGCCTTGACCAGCTCCTCACGGACTTCGCCGAGGTTGGCCGGACGCTCGTAGGTCAGCTCGATGAGCGTACCGCCGGTGAAGTCCAGGCCAAAGTTGAGGCCTTTATAGAACCAGCTGAACAGCGCCAGTACGGTAAGAAGCAGGGTGATGCCGAACGCAACGTTGCGCACACCCATGAAGTTAATGGTACGTAACATGGCAGCCCCTTAAACCCACAGCTTCTTGATATCACGCCCGCCGCAGGTCAGGTTGACCATTGCACGGGTAACCATTACGGCCGTGAACATCGAGGTGAAAATCCCGAGGGACATGGTAACCGCGAAGCCCTTGACCGGACCGGTACCCATGGCGAAGAGGATGCCACCGACCAGCAAGGTGGTCAGGTTGGCGTCGACAATCGCGGTGTAGGCACGGTTGAAGCCTTCGTGGATGGCGCGCTGTACCGACATGCCATTGGCCAGCTCTTCGCGAATCCGCGAGAAGATCAGCACGTTCGCGTCGACCGCCATACCCATGGTCAGCACGATACCGGCGATACCCGGCAGGGTCAGGGTTGCACCCAGCAGCGACATCAGCGCCAGCAGCATGACCATGTTACCGGCCAGGGCGATGGTGGCGATCAGACCGAAGAAGCGGTAGATGGCCATGATGAACAGCGAGACGAACAGCATGCCCCACAGGGATGCGTCGATACCCTTGGTGATGTTGTCGGCACCCAGGCTCGGGCCGATGGTGCGCTCTTCAGCAAAGTACATCGGCGCAGCCAGGCCACCGGCACGCAGCAGCAGGGCCAGTTCCGAGGATTCGCCCTGACCGTTGAGGCCGGTGATACGGAACTGGCTGCCCAGTGGCGACTGAATGGTCGCCAGGCTGATGATTTTCTTCTCTTCGGTGAAGGTCTGGACGGCGACGTCTTTTTCCACGCCATCAACCATCTGCTTGACGTAGCGCGTGGTTGGGCGCTGCTCGATGAAGATCACCGCCATGCTGCGACCAACGTTGCTACGGGTAGCGCGGCTCATCAGCTCGCCACCGTGACCATCCAGGCGGATGTTCACTTGCGGACGGCCTTGTTCGTCGAAGCTGGCTTGTGCGTCGGTTACCTGGTCACCGGTGATGATCAGGCCACGCTCGACGGGTGCCGAACGACCGCCCTCACGGAACTCGAAGGTTTCAGTGGTCGCTTTCGATGCGCCCGGCTCGGCACCCAGACGGAATTCCAGGTTGGCGGTCTTGCCGAGAATACGCTTGGCTTCGGCAGTGTCCTGCACGCCTGGCAGCTCGACCACGATACGGTTGGCGCCCTGGCGCTGTACCAGCGGCTCGGCCACGCCCAGCTCGTTGACCCGGTTACGTACCGTGGTCAGGTTCTGCTTGATCGAGTATTCACGGATTTCCGCGACCTTGGCCGGGGTAATCGCCAGACGCAGCACCGACAGGCCATTACGCTCGGTGGTGGTCAGCTCGAAATCGTTGAAATTCTTGCGGATCAGGCTACGGGCCTGTTCGCGGGAGGCATCATCGGAGAAGCCCAGCTGAATGCCGCCATCTTGTTGCGGCAGGCTGCGATAGCGCACGCGCTCTTTGCGCAGCAGGCTTTTGACTTCACCTTCGTAGACTTTCAGGCGGGCCGCCATGGCCTTGTCCATGTCCACTTCGAGCAGGAAGTGCACACCACCGGAAAGGTCCAGACCCAGCTTCATCGGGCTCGCACCCAGATTGCGCAGCCATTGCGGGGTAGTCGGGGCCAGGTTCAGAGCTACTATATAGTCGTCGCCCAGTGCCTTGCGCACTACATCCTTGGCTGGAAGTTGATCTTCCTGCTTGGTCAGACGCACCAGCGCGCCCTTGCCCTTCTCGCCCAGGCTCGCGGCCTTGACCTGGATACCGGCTTCGACGAGCGCTTTGCTCACGCGATCCAGATCCGCCTGAGTAACCTGCAGCGCCGTGCTGGCACCGCTGACCTGGACGGCCGGATCATCAGGGTAGAGGTTGGGAGCGGAATAAATAAAACCGATCGCCAGTACCACCAGGATCAGTGCGTATTTCCACAGAGGGTATTTGTTCAGCATCACGCCGCCCGTTCAAGACGCGGGGCGCCTTGCGCGCCCCGTCGATTGGTAAAAAACTGAAACTTAGATCGCTTTGAGCGTACCTTTTGGCAGGGTCGCGGCAACGGCGCCCTTCTGGAACTTCAGTTCAACGTTGTCGGACACTTCCAGTACCACGAAGTCATCGGCAACTTTAACGATCTTGCCAGCGATACCGCCGTTGGTGACAACTTCATCACCTTTTTGCAGGTTGCTCAGCAGGTTCTTCTGCTCTTTGGCACGTTTGGCCTGTGGACGCCAGATCATCAGGTAGAAGATGACCAGGAAGCCAACCAGGAAAATCCACTCGAAACCGGTTCCGGCAGGACCGGCGGCAGGGGCAGCAGCGTCCGCGTAAGCGGCGGGGATCAGAAAGCTCATTTAGCACTCCAGTTGCAATCAGTACTTGTTAGGGATCGACAGAACATCAGTCCAAGGGCGGCACAGGAAGCCCGCGCTTGGCGTAAAAGGCATCGACAAAGGCGGCCAATGTACCTTGTTGAATAGCCTCGCGTAAACCAGCCATCAACCGCTGGTAATGGCGCAAGTTATGGATCGTATTCAACATACTGCCCAACATTTCGCCGCACTTATCCAGGTGATGCAGATATGCACGGGAGAAGTTCTGGCAGGTGTAGCAGTCACAGGTCGGATCCAGAGGCGAATCATCATGGCGATGGAACGCGTTACGGATTTTGATCACGCCGGTATCGACAAACAGATGACCGTTGCGCGCGTTGCGCGTGGGCATCACGCAATCGAACATGTCGACGCCGCGGCGCACACCCTCAACGAGATCTTCCGGCTTGCCTACCCCCATAAGGTAACGAGGTTTGTCAGCCGGCATCTGGGCTGGCAGGTAATCCAGCACCTTGATCATTTCGTGCTTGGGCTCGCCCACCGACAGGCCGCCGATGGCCAGGCCGTCGAAGCCGATCTTGTCCAGGCCTTCGAGCGAGCGCATGCGCAGGTCCTGGTGCATGCCACCCTGGACGATACCGAACAGCGCCGCAGTGTTGTCACCGTGGGCGTTCTTCGAGCGCTGAGCCCAGCGCAGCGACAGCTCCATGGAGACGCGCGCCACATCTTCATCGGCCGGGTACGGGGTGCATTCGTCGAAAATCATCACCACGTCGGAGCCCAGGTCACGCTGAACCTGCATCGACTCTTCCGGCCCCATGAACACCTTGGAACCGTCGACTGGCGAGGCGAAGGTCACGCCCTCTTCCTTGATCTTGCGCATGGCACCCAGGCTGAACACCTGAAAGCCGCCAGAATCGGTGAGGATCGGGCCCTGCCACTTCATGAAGTCGTGCAGGTCGCCGTGGGCCTTGATCACCTCGGTACCCGGGCGCAGCCACAGGTGGAAGGTGTTGCCGAGGATCATGTGCGCACCGATGGCCTCGATGTCCCGCGGCAACATGCCCTTGACCGTGCCATAGGTACCCACCGGCATGAACGCCGGGGTTTCGACCACGCCACGGGGGAACGTCAGGCGGCCGCGACGGGCCTTGCCGTCGGTGGCCAGCAATTCGAAGGACATACGACAGGTGCGACTCATGCTTGATCCTCGGGGCCGCGCGGCGCCGGATTGCGGGTGATGAACATGGCATCACCGTAACTGAAGAAGCGGTACCCGTTGTCGACCGCCGCCGCGTAGGCAGCCATGGTCTCGGGGTAACCGGCGAAGGCCGAAACCAGCATCAGCAGCGTGGATTCAGGCAAATGGAAGTTGGTGACCAGGGCATCGACGACATGGAACGGCCGGCCCGGGAAGATAAAGATGTCGGTGTCACCGCTGAAGGCCTTGAGCACGCCATCGCGGGCGGCGCTTTCCAGCGAACGCACGCTGGTGGTACCTACAGCAATCACCCGCCCGCCACGGGCACGACAGGCGGCGACGGCGTCGACCACGTCCTGGCCGACCTCCAGCCACTCTTTATGCATGTGGTGGTCTTCGATGCGCTCGACCCGCACCGGCTGGAAGGTACCCGCGCCGACGTGCAGGGTGACAAAGGCTGTTTCCACGCCCATGGCAGCAATCCTGGCCATCAGCTCTTCATCGAAATGCAGCCCCGCCGTCGGTGCTGCGACAGCACCGGCGCGCTCGGCATACACCGTCTGATAGCGCTCGCGGTCGGCGCCTTCATCCGGACGGTCGATATAAGGAGGCAAAGGCATGTGCCCGACGCGGTCGAGCAGCGGCAGCACCTCTTCGGCAAAGCGCAGCTCGAACAGGGTGTCGTGACGGGCGACCATCTCGGCCTCGCCACCACCGTCGACAAGAATCTGCGTACCGGGTTTGGGCGACTTGCTGGAACGCACATGGGCCAGTACCCGATGGCTGTCCAGCACCCGCTCGATCAGGATTTCCAGCTTGCCGCCGCTGGCCTTCTGGCCAAACAGACGCGCCGGAATCACCCGGGTATTGTTGAACACCATCAGATCGCCCGGGCGCAAGTGCTCGAGCAGATCGGTGAACTGGCGATGAGCCAGCGCCCCGCTCGGCCCGTCCAGGGTCAATAGCCGGCTGCTGTGGCGCTGCGCCAACGGATGGCGAGCGATCAGGGAATCAGGGAGCTCAAAGGAAAAATCAGCGACGCGCATGATGGTGTTCGGTTTGACAGGGCCGCAAAGTTTAGCCGAAAAGACGAAAATTGACTATGAAACCTGATTGACCAACGGTAGGCACGTCTCTATACTTCGCCGCCACAAGCCCTGATGGCGGAATTGGTAGACGCGGCGGATTCAAAATCCGTTTTCGAAAGGAGTGGGAGTTCGAGTCTCCCTCGGGGCACCAAATCTGAAGAAAACCGACCCTATGGTCGGTTTTTTTTCGCCTGGGATTTGGGACTTGCCGGTGAAGAGACCGCCCTACCGCACCCCTACCGCCGGCCCTGCCCTAAGAACAACACCAAACTGGTAGTAGCCTGCGACGGGTTGCAAAACAGCCCCTACAGTCCCTGTACTGCTTTCAGCTGGCTGGTACCATAGTCCTTTAATGAATCATTTCAGAGCCAGACTAAAAATTCGGTGATGCTTGCCGATTAAGTTGCTGATCGGGATTGCAGCGATGCATCCAAACTCCAGCTTTAAGGCCTTACATGAACGCCGAAATCCAATTCATCATTTTTTCTACAGGTTGTGCTTTTTGGGCATTTGCAGCTATTGTAAATGCTGGCATTCGCCCTCCTAAGCAACCCTTGACACAGACACTATTTTTTAAAAACAAACACTATCGATCACTATTTGTCTTGCATCGATTTTTTGCTGTAAAGGCACTTACTATATTCTGCTCGCTACTTGGCGCCTTACCGGCAATCCATTTTATATCGGATTATGCCCTAATTATTTCCTGGGAGGCTTTGTATACCACCCTTGCTCTATCTGCAGTACTCGCACTAGCAATGGGAGATCAGGGGCTAACGGTAGCACTGGATAAGCGACTCGCAGTAAGCTGGGACAAAGGCAACAAGTTACGAGTTCATTTAATACAACGAAAAATCAATAACCTATCTCACGCATTTATCACATCGACCGCCAAAGCACTGCTGTCACATATCGCCTTCATACGTACACGCAGAATTCAACATCCAATTTTGGTCGAAAGCTGGCTACTCGCACCCAAAGAAGCCAAAAAAAGTAGAAGACTAAAAATATTTCGATGGCTTATTAATTGGAAAATTCTAGAACTAATTGAGCCCACGAAGACATCGTGGTATGTAAAGCCGCTTAAAAGACGCGCAATCAGTCGACATAGAAAGTTCCCGACAAAAGATAGAAAAAACGCTCCCAAACCGGTACGTTTTTTGCGCACCCTTCGCCTCGCAATGCACAGTCATAAGATGGTCAGCGTCACGCTTAGTGTGGCGTGGCTTTTAATACTAAGCCCAGTAATACTTCCAAGCTTACTGATACTGCCAAAACCACGATTCTCCAATCTCTACAAATTGCAAAATGGAGAACCTAGCACAAGGCTCATGAGCGCCATGGAGCGCGCGATAATAACAATTCAGCCGTTAAAAAAACTTTCCATTACAAAAATGAAAAGAATGAATCTGCTTAGCGTCATTACGCTAGTTGCCAACACACCACGGGTAAGTAAACAACTGGGCGGCTGGGTAGCTGGCGCTGAACTCGGCTGACTTATAGATACCGCTAGAATGGTGCCTTCTCTTGAGGTTCAGACCGTAAAATTTCCACCGCTTTACTTACCTTGAGACGTCATTCGTTGACAGAATCCCAAGTAGTCCGAACCTTCAAGATCAGGCCACTGATCAAGGCATTCAAAAAAGCGTTGGCGTCTCGCCCCACAGCAATCAAATTCAGAAAAGAATTGCCCAGGTGCAAAGACTACTGCGTACCGGGTCTGGGCTCGCAGAAGCCTCATTCGCTTGCGGTTTCTTCGATCAAAGCCACAGGACCCGCGCCTTTAAAAAAGTAGTGGGAATTACACCCGGTAATTTCCGCAATAGCAGCATCTGATACCCAAATGCGTCCTCGCCAACCCTCCCCCGGCAGCATATGATGCGACTCATTCGCATAAACTCCAGTAGCTGCAATGCCCGACACTCCCCCAAACCATCCGCTCATGAGCGCCCTGGCCCTTCATTACGATGACCTGGTCGACTACATCAGACGTCGCTTCAATGGTCGAGATTTCGCCCGTGACCTGATGCATGACGTGTGCGTGCAGATGCTGGAGAAACCACCGCGTGAACCCATCGCCACGCCCTTGGCGTTCCTGCGAAAAGCCGCCTTCAACCGGGCCATCGACCGCATTCGTGCCGAGCGTATCCGCCAGGCTCATTTGAACGGGCATGTGCCCGACTACCAGCATATCGATGATTGGGATGGAGCCCAGGCGCTGGATTTTGAGCAGCAATTGACGGCCTTGCTAGACATCATCCAGGCGTTACCCGCGCGTCAACGGCAGGTGTTTCTGCTGCATCGTGTGCATGACATGCGCCAACGAGAGATCGCCGAAGCGCTGGATATTTCCGTGAACATGGTGACCCAGCACTTCAGCCGCGCGATGAAAACCATCGCTCAACATTGGGAGCCGGCGCGCCGGGCTTGTCAGTCCAAGTACCAGGACTCGCCATGAACCCTTCGACATCCCATGATCCAAAACACGACCCGTTGCAGCCGTTTGCCGAAGCGTTGCGTGAGCGCGTACCGTCCAAAGAGGCGTTGTTGGCCGAGGCCAAGGCGCTGAGCAAAAAACGGCGCAACAAACAGAAAGCCAGCTGCGCAGGGCTGCTGACCCTGGCGCTGGCAGGCGGCTTATGGCACCTGGACCCGGCGTGGCGCAGCGAAGACATACAGGTCGCCATTGGCCAACGCCAGGAGGTTCGTTTGCAGGACGGTAGTCGGGTAGCCCTCAATTCCGGTAGTCATCTACGCATCGAGTGGCGCCTGCGCAGTCGGCAACTGGAGCTGCTGGACGGCGAAGCGCTGTTCACCGTTGTGCATGCTGACAAGCCCTTTATCGTGCGCAGCCAGGGCGTGCGGGTGCGGGACATCGGCACGGTGTTCAACCTGCGTAGCGATGCCCGCGGCGTGGATGTGGGTGTGATCGAGGGGAGCGTTGAGGTCAGCAACAAGCACACCGCCCCCCGCCTGTTGCAAGCGGGAAAACAATTGCGCGCAACTGCTGAACGGGTCGGCAGCGTTGAAGCGACAAACGCTGCTGCGCTGACCGCCTGGCAGCACGGCAAGTTGCGCTTTGACGGCAGGCCGCTGAGCGAAGTGGTCAGGGACCTGCAGCACTATCGCCGGGCAAGCATCCAGGTCGCAGATGGACGCACGGGCGAGTTGCGCCTGTCAGGTGAATTCGACAGTGAAGGCGTCGAAGCACTGATCGACATGCTGCCCAGAATCCTGCCGGTCAGCCTTCTGCGCGCCAGTGATGGCAGCGTAGTCCTGAGCAGGACCCGTTAACAGACGAGAATTATTTTCAACACGACATCAAGGTCAACGCCGCCTCATACGCCATTGCCCATAGAGAACGCTTTCAACCACTGTTCGAACGGGGAACACAATGGGCAACAACGGGCTATCGCGACGAATGACGCAGGGTTTGGCATTACTGGCTTCGAGCCTGGCACTGGCGGCAGCTGCCAATGCGCAATCGAACACCTACCGCCTGGACATCCCTGCGCAAGCGCTGGATAAATCCCTCAACGCGCTGGCGCTACAGACCGGCAGCCGTATGTTGTTCGCCACCGACATCGCCGAAGGCCGGCAAGCCCCGGCGCTGCATAACCAGTTGACGGTGCAACAGGCCCTGGAAATCCTCATCGGACGCAGCGGTCTGCAGGTACAGAAAGTCGACAACGACAGTTACTTGATCGCCCCACCTGCCAGCGATGGCGCACTCAACCTGGATGCAACCACCATTCAGGGACGGGGCCTGGGTGCTACCACCGAAGACTCGGGTTCCTACACCACCGGGCCAATGCAGACTGCGAGCAAGCTCGCCCTGTCAGCCCGCGAAACACCGCAATCGGTCACGGTCATCACCCGCCAGCGCATGGACGACCAGAACATGAAGTCGTTGGAAGATGTGCTGAAAAGCACCCCCGGCATCGCCGTCACCAAAGACGGTCCGCAGCGGGCGACCTTCTACTCTCGCGGGTTTGCCGTCGAAAACCTGATGACCGATGGCTTGCCCAACGACCTCTCCCACTACCTCAGCCGCGACATGAATTCGTCGCCCGACATGGCGATTTTCGACCGGGTGGAAGTAGTCCGTGGGGCCACGGGCATGATGCAGGGCTCAGGCAACCCGGCGGCGGCCGTCAACATGATCCGCAAACGCCCGACCGTCACACCGCGCGTGACCATCACCGGCAGTGCCGGCAGTTGGGACAACTATCGCACCGAGTTCGACGCCTCCAATGCCCTCAACGACAGTGGCAGCCTGCGTGGTCGGATGGTCGCTGCCTATCAGACCAAGGACAGCTTCCAGGACTTCACCGGTTCAGAACGCTCGGTGTTCTACGCCATCACCGAGGCGGACCTCAATGAAGACACCACCTTCACCGTTGGCGCCTCCAACCAGAACGCCAACAACAATAGCGCCTGGGGCGGCTTGCCCGTTGCTGCCGACGGCAGCGACCTGCACCTAAAACGCTCCACTTACTTGGGCAGCGATTGGGAATACTGGGACCAGGACAACATCACCGCCTTCACCCGTCTGGAATACCGCTTCGCCAACAGCTGGAAAATGCTTCTGGCCGCCAGCAAGAGCTGGTCGGACCTGAGCATGCTCGGCTCGATACCGGAGCGCATGGGCACCAATTACGATGAGTACGGCCAGTACATCGGCAGGTATAAATACGAAGATCAGCAAAGCAGTTACGACGGTTATGTCAGCGGCCCCTTCTCGCTATTCGGCCGCACCCATGAACTGGTGGTCGGCGCCAGCAAGCGGGACCTTAGGTTCAAGGGCAAGGGTTTGCCCATTGACCTGGAGACCCATACCGACCTGAACAATCCCACCGGCATTCCCAAGCCGGACATGAGCGCCACACCCTGGACCCAGCACCGCACCAGCCAACAGGAAGGGACTTATCTCACCACTCGCCTGAACATCACCGACGAGCTGAAAATAATCCTCGGTGGGCGTCTGGACTGGTATGAGTACGATGTCGACACCCGCTGGAACGGCAAATCCTCGGCCAGCAGCCTGCCCAACAAAGTCACGCGCCACCTGACGCGTTATGCCGGGGCCATTTATGACCTTGACCAGAACCACTCGGTCTATGTCAGCTACACCGACATCTTCCGCCCACAAACGGAACTAGATACCCAGAACAATGCACTGAAGCCCATCGAAGGTAAAAACTACGAGATCGGTATCAAGGGCGAGTATTTTGACGGCAACCTGAATGCCAGCGCGGCGATATTCCGCATCGATCAAGAGAACCGCGCCAAGGAACTCAACCCCAACCAGTGCAACCCGGTGGGGACCACCTGTCATGAAGCTGCGGGTGAAGTACGCAGCGAAGGTGTTGAACTGGAAATCAACGGCTCACTGGCGCCCGGTTGGGAGCTCGGGGCTGGCTATACCTATTCCTCGGCCAAATACACCAAGGACAGCAACGAAGATAATGTCGGGCGCCTGTTCAGCACCAACATTCCTCGTCACATATTCAAGGCATTCACTACCTATCAGCTGCCCGGCGAGCTGAGCCGCTGGACCATCGGCGGCGGTCTTTACCGGCAGAACACCGTGTACAACGAGGGCACCAACGATTACCTGACCACGTTCGACTACCGTATCGAGCAAAAGGCCTACACCGTGGTCGACCTGATGACCAGCTATCAGGCGTCGGAAAACGTCAACGTCCGCCTGAACCTGAACAACGTCTTCGACAAGACATACTACCAGGACATCAGTTCCAATACCGACTACGGCAACAGCTTGTACGGCGAGCCGCGCAACGCGATGGTGACGGTGCGCTGGTCGCTTTAAGCGCTCCCTGGGCAAGCAGCACACGCCTTCGCTATTGGACGATGCAAAAACCCGGCACTGGCTGGGTTTTTGTTACCCGGATTTCAGTACCGCGATTAAATACCTTGGAAATGAGACTCACTCTTATTAGTATGCGCGAATTCGCGTTGATCGAGATCGGGGTAGCGGGGGGCTGTGGCCATGGAGACCAACCAACAGAAGCTCAGCACGCTGTTTATCGGGCAGCGCAGTGCGCTGATCCGCATGCTGTCGCGCGTGGTCGGCTGCGCCAGTCTCGCCGAAGACCTGGCCCAGGAAACCTACCTGAAGGTGTCCAAAGCCCTGCACAGCCGCCCGATTGAACACTTGCACCCATTCCTCTACCAGACCGCCCAGTACCTGGCGTTCGATCACTTGCGCAGTCAACGCAGCAAGCGCCGCTTCGAAGATCCGCACGCTGACGAAAACCAGGTGGTGGAGGTTGCGACCACAGCACCGGGCCCGGACAGCCACGCCCAAGGCCAACAGCAGTTGCAACAGTTTCAGCGGGTACTGGCGACCTTGCCCAAACGCCAGCAACAAATCCTGATATTGCATAAACTGCACGGCCTGACCCAAGGCGACATTGCCCAGCGCCTGCAGGTTTCTTTGAGCACGGTGGAAAAAGACCTTCGTAGTGCGCTCACTGCCTGCATCAAAGCCACCGACTTGCAGACCGCCCATGACTGAAGCATCACACAACCTGAGTCCTGGCGAATCGGCCAGAGAACAGGCCAGCTACTGGTTCACTCGTCGTGAGCAGATCAGCAGCGACCCTGTCGCCCGCCATCGCTTCGAGCAGTGGCGTGAAGCCGACCCGGAGCATGCTGCGGCCTATGTGGAACTGGAAAGGTTGTGGGACAACCAGGCCTTCGCGCTCGCCCTGCAAAGCCTGGATGTTGACCTGGCAGTACCTGCCTCGCGCTCCAGACGCCGCAGCATGAGCCGATATTTCGCCACTGCCGCCGCTCTGCTACTAATGCTCGGTATCGGCTGGATGGCCGAGGTACCGATGCGCCTGCAAGCCGACCACCTGACAGCGATGGCCCAGGTAGAACGCCTGGAACTGGCCGATGGCTCGCATATCGTCCTGGGCAGCAACAGCGCCATCAGCACCGCATTCGACGGTAAATCCCGGCATATTCGCTTGCTCCGTGGTGACCTCTACATCGAGGCCTTTCATGATGCCGAGCGCCCGCTTGTGATCGACACGGGTGAAGCCAGGGTGACGGTGGTCGGCACCCGATTCAGCGTCAGTAAACGCGAAAACCACACCACCGTCGCCGTACGTGAAGGCCGGGTACGCTTCGCCAACAACACCGGCGAAGACAACCTGCTGCAAGCCGGTAACTGGCAACAGCTGCAGGACAACCACTTGCAACCCATGCACCAGGACGGCGGCGAACGGCAGATGGCCTGGATCAATGGCCGCCTGTCCTTCCAGGACGCGCCACTGGCCGAAGTGCTCAATGAGTTGCGCCGCTACTACCCGGCCCCGATCCTGCTGTTCAACGACACCGCCGCCGCGCAACGCGTCAGCGGTAATTACCAGCTGGATGAACCGCAAGCAGTGGTCCAGGCGCTGAGCAAAGTCACCGCCACTCAAGTCACCCGTTTACCCGGTGGAGCCTTGATAGTTCGCTGAGCGGTACGCGCCAATTACAGCGGTGAAAAAAGTTTTACGGCTTTCGCGGTTTCAACCCGTCAAGGTGTTTGCGCTTGCAAACAATTCCTATTCAGTACGGGGCTCGCATGCACCTCCCAGCACTTAACCCAACCCACGCCCACAGCATCCTGGCCTTGGCCATCTGTCTGGCCTGTAGCAATGCCACAGCCGCCGAGCCGGTCGGCACACCGATCGGAAATCAGGTGTCGAGCACCCACGATTTCGCGATCGCCGCGCAACCGCTGGCCAACGCCCTCGACCAATTGAGTGAGCAGAGCGGGCTGCAGATCGCTTATTCGGCAGAACTGGCCCAAGGTGTTCAGTCGCCTGGCGTCAGCGGCCAGATGAGTACCCAGCAAGCATTGGCGCAACTGCTGGCAGGCACACAACTGGGCTTCGAGCCCAATGGTGCGAATGCGGTGATGCTGGTCCGTCGTCCCGCCCCGGGAGCGGCACTGGAACTGGGCGCCACCAGCATTATCAGCAACCAGTTGGGTACGGTTACCGAAGGCACCGGGTCCTACACGCCCGGCACTATCGCCACGGCAACCCGCCTGGTCCTCACGCCCCGGCAAACCCCGCAGTCGATCACCGTCATCACCCGCCAGCACATGGACGACTTTGGCCTCAACAACGTTGACGACGTGATGCGCCATACACCCGGCATCACCGTGTCGGCCTTCGACAGCGACCGCACCAACTACTACGCCCGTGGTTTTTCCATCAATAACTTCCAGTACGACGGCATACCCTCCACGGTACGCAACGTCGCCTATTCGGCGGGCAACACCCTCAGCGACATGGCCATCTACGACCGCATCGAGGTGCTCAAAGGGGCCACCGGCTTGCTGACCGGCGCCGGCTCCCTGGGCGCTACGATCAACCTGGTGCGCAAGAAACCCACCGCCGATTTTCAAGGCCACGCCAGCGTGGGGATGGGCTCCTGGGACAACTACCGCACTGAACTGGACCTGAGCGGCCCCCTGACCGAAACCGGTAATGTCCGCGGCCGCGCCGTGGCCGCCTACCAGGACAAGAACTCGTTCATGGACCACTACTCGCGCAAAAGCTCGGTGTACTACGGCATTGTCGAGTTCGATCTGTCCCCCGACACGATGCTGACCGTCGGTGGCGATTATCAGGACAACAATCCCAAAGGCTCCAGCTGGTCGGGGAGCTTCCCGCTGATCAACTCCGTCGGCGGTCACAACAGCGTGCCGCGCTCATTCAACAATGGCACCGACTGGAGCGGCTGGGAGCAATACACCCGCACGGTTTTCGCCACCCTTGAACATGAACTGGGCGATGGCTGGATCACCAAGCTGCAACTGGACCACAAGATCAATGGCTACCATGCCGCGCTCGGCTCAATTCAGTTCGACCAGCCTCAGCCCGATGGCACCGCCAGCATCAACGCGCAGAAGTACACCGGGGAAACCACCAGCGACTCGGCCGACCTCTATGTCACTGGTCCCTTCACGCTACTCGGACGCGAGCATGAGCTGGTGCTCGGTGGCTCGATCGGCACCTCGCACTGGAAAGGCAAGGGTTACTGGAATGTGACCCATCAGGGTCCAAACGTGGTGGACTTCTATAATTGGAACGGCAACTTCCCCGAGCCTGACTGGGGCCCGGTGTCGCAGCGCAGCGATGACGTGGTGCGCCAGACCGGCGCCTACATGACCACACGCTTGAATGTCAGCGATGACCTGAAAGTCTTTCTGGGTGGGCGCGTTGTGAACTATCACCTGACCGGTCTGAACCCGTCCTACAAGGAGTCAGGGCGCTTCGTGCCTTACGTTGGCGCAGTCTACGACCTCAATGACACCTACTCGGTATACGCCAGCTACACCGACATATTCATGCCCCAGGAAAGCTGGAACAAAGACCGCGACAGCAAACTGCTCGAACCGGACGAAGGCCAGAACTATGAGCTGGGCCTGAAGGCAGATTTTTTCGAAGGCCGCCTGAACAGCAGCCTGGCCTACTTCGAAGTACATGAAGACAACCGCTCCGTGCCCGATGACGACTACAACAACTTGCAACCCACACCGCCCAACTATGCCTTCAAAGGCACCCAGGCGGTGACCAAAGGCTATGAGCTGGAGGTTTCCGGAGAACTCAGCCCGGGCTGGCAGGTACAGGCCGGTTATACCCACAAGATTGTGCGCGATGACAACGACGTAAAAATCTCGACTTTCGAACCTGAAGACCAGCTCAGCCTGTATACCAGCTACAAACTTCAGGGCCGTCTGCAAAACCTGACTGTCGGCGCCGGAGCACGCTGGCAAAGTGTCGGCTGGCAATCAATCTACAACGCTCCTCTGGGGCACTATGAAGACATCTCTCAGGAATCTTACTGGCTGGTCGATTTGATGACTCGCTACCAGTTCAGTGAACACCTCTCGGCCACACTGAACATCAACAACCTGTTCGACAAGTACTACTACACCAACGTCGGTTTCTATAATTCGGCGGCCTACGGTGAACCACGCAATTTCATGCTGAGCACCCGCTGGGACTTCTGAGCCCGGCACCTGGCAGAAAACAAAAACCCCCTGCTACGTCAGTAACAGGGGGCTTTGGATTAACCCTGGAGCGGGCCAATCAGTGCAGCGCTAAAATTACTGCTGTTGTGGCAGTTTATCGATTGGGCCGCAACCGCCAATAATTTTAGAAACGGAAACCGAAGGGTGGAACAGGTAGTCGTACGAGCAGTTTTTTGGCTGGTTGTAGACTTGACCAGTGCAACCCGAGAGCAGTGCCACGCCGGTAACTACAGCAACAGCAACAGAAGCTTTCAACAGCTTTTTCATACAAAGTCCTTTAATTTATGAAACACCGCCTTAATGGCGGAAGCGCGATTATACGGAAAACAACTAGAACTCTCCAGTCAGCTTCTCGACGCGCTCACCGCGCATCTTCAGCTCAAAAAAAGCTGACAGCCAATGTCGCAATCGGACTCAATCACGGCGCAATCGACAAACACGCCCGGCGCTACCCATGGGTAATGTGGCGTGGCTTTTTCAACCGTGCGTCCGTCGTGACGACTGATCGACTAGAGCAACTTGCGCGTTTCAGCTATGCCACTTTCAAGGTGTTCGAAGAGGAAGGAGTGATGTTCGCCTAACGGTCAGTCAGCGCATCCCAAGATCAAACACAATGAGAATAAGCATAATGATCAGCTTGGGCTCCGAAGATTCGAAGGGTCAGTTGGCGCAGGGATTCAAGCCACGCCATGTCACCATGCTTTCCATCGCCGGCATTATCGGTGCCGGGCTATTCGTCGGCTCCGGGCATGCAATTGCCGCCGCCGGCCCTGCGGCAATACTGGCTTATTTCCTCTCCGGCATCCTGGTCATTCTGGTGATGCGCATGCTCGGCGAGATGGCCGTGGCCAACCCCGATACCGGCTCGTTTTCCACCTATGCCGATCAGGCCATCGGGCCTTGGGCGGGTTTTACCATTGGCTGGATGTACTGGTGGTTCTGGGTACTGGTCATTCCCATCGAAGCACTGGCCGCCGGGCATGTACTGAACAGCTGGTTTCCCCAGGTCGAGGCCTGGTTGTTTGCCCTGCTGTCGATCATTGCCCTGGCGGCGACCAACCTGTTCAGTGTGGCCAAGTACGGTGAATTCGAGTTCTGGTTCGCCATGTTCAAGGTGCTGGCGATCATCGCCTTCATCAGCCTTGGCGCCGCAGTGCTGATGGGCTGGGTACCAGACCGGGAAGTCAGCGGCTTCAGTCGCCTGCTGGCCGAGCATGGCGGCTTCGCGCCCAACGGCGCCTCTGCCGTGGTCGGCGCTTTTATCACGGTCATGTTCAGTTTTATCGGCATCGAGGCCGTGACCATCGCCGCTGCTGAATCGCAGAGTCCGGCGAAGAACATCGCCAAGGCCACCCGCTCGGTGATCTGGCGGATCGGGGTGTTCTACCTGCTGTCGATTTCGGTGATCATTTCCATCGTGCCCTGGAACGACCCGCAACTGGCGTCAGTGGGCTCTTATCAGCGCGCACTGGAGCTGATGAACATTCCCCACGCCAAGTTCATGATGGATGTGGTGGTGCTGGTGGCGGTGGCCAGCTGCATGAATTCATCGATCTACATTGCCTCTCGCATGCTCTACTCGCTGGGCAAGCGAGGCGAGGCGCCGCGGCAAGTGAAGGTGACCTCCAAGGTCGGCGTGCCGCGGACCGCAGTGATTGCCAGTACGGTGTTGGGAGCAGTGATTACCGTGGTCAGCTACTTTGCCCCGGCCGGCCTGTTCCAGTTCCTGCTGGCCAGTTCCGGCGCCATTGCCTTGCTGGTGTACCTGGTCATCGCCATCTCTCAGTTACGCATGCGCCGCAGGCTGCAGCAGCAAAACACCCGCCTCGACTGCCACATGTGGCTGTTCCCCTGGCTGACCTATGCGGTCATCGCCTTTATCGTCACCGCGCTCGGGGTCATGCTGGTGACCCCGGAGCACCGCTCCGAGGTGACCTCGACCATCGGTCTGGCGCTGGTCATCTCATTGCTCGGCATCGTCCTGACACGCCAGCACGGGCAGCCGGCGCGCTCAGCTCAACAACTGGGTAAAACCTGAGTTCAAACCCGAGGCAGTTGGTGGGTCACGCAGTGAATGCCGCCCCCGCCCGCGGCAATGGCATCGATATTGAGCTGTACCACCTCCCGGTTCGGGTAAAGCTCGGTCAGCAGGTCGAAGGCCTTGGCATCAGCGGCCTTGTCGCCAAACTGCGGAGCAATCACCGCGCCGTTGATGACGAAGTAGTTGATGTAACCGGCGGCAAAATCCGGGTTGTCCTTGCTGAACTTGCTGCTACGCGGTTTCAGCGGTGGCGACACGGTATGCACCTTGAGCTTGCGGCCGTCGGCGTCTGTGGCGTTCTTGAGAATTTCCAGGTGCGCCTTGGTGACCTTGTGGTCGTAGGAGTCGGGATCGGTGTCGAGATTGGCGATGATCACCCCGGGCTCAACAAAGCGCGCGTAGAAATCGACATGGGCATCGGTGATGTCCTTGCCCTTGATACCCGGCAGCCAGATGATTTTGCGTAGCCCGAGACGTGCCTTCAGTTCCTCTTCGACTTCGGCCTTGCTCCAGCCGGGGTTGCGGTTGCCATTGATCCAGCAGCTTTCGGTCATGATACCGGTACCGTGACCGTCCACTTCGATACCGCCGCCCTCGCCCACCAGCTCGCTGCGCAGGTAAGTCGCCTCGGCATCGTCCGCCAGCAATCGCGCCACTCGGGCATCGTATTTATGCTGCTGCTTGTTGCCCCAGCCGTTGAAGTTGAAATCGACCGCGCCAAGGTCACCCTGTTCGGTGATCACAAAGTTGGCACCGATGTCACGCATCCAGATGTCGTCCAGCTCGGTGGTGACAAAGGTGATGTTCTTGCTGCCGCACAACTCTTGCGCCAGCTCGCGCTCGCTTGCACGACACAGCACAACGACCGGCTGATAACGCGCGATGGTGCTGGCGATCAGGCCGATGGCTTCCTGCACATCGGCGGTGAAGTCTTCCCAGATGGCCTCCTGCGCGCCAAAAGAAACGTAGGCACACTCCTGCTTGTCGCCTTCATCCGGCATGAACCATCGCTTGCCACCGGCCGCCAGCGACTGCGGGACATTCAGGCCAAAGCCCATGGAGGCGACCAGACCCAGGCCTGCGGTCGCTGAAACCTGCTTTATAAACTCACGACGCGTTGGCATCTGTTTGACTCTCTATCAATTCGTTGTGCGGGTGCCGGGCAATCAACTGCCCGGTGCGGTCTTGAACTTGGTCCACACGCGCATCCGCGCACGCATGTCGGACTGCGGAATATCCTTGCCGGTCACCAGCCGCTCGAAAGTGGCTTCTGCCGGGTAGATATCCAGGTTGTTACGCATCTGTGGATCGACATCCGGGCGCGCCTTGGCGTTCGAAGTCGGGTATCCGGTGAAGTTACTGATGGCCGCCATGTTCTGCGGGCGCATGACAAAGTTGATGAAGGTATAGGCGTACTCCGGGTGTTTGGCATCTACCGGAATGGCCATGTTGTCCATCCACACCGTGGTGCCCTCCTTGGGGATACGGTACTGGAAGCTGACTTTCTTGCCTGCCGAATCAGCCGTGCGCTGGGCCTGGGTCATGTCGCCGCTGTAACCGAGCGACAAGCACAGGTTGCCGTTGACCAGGTCGGTGACCGGTTGCGACTGGAACTTGCGGATATACGGCCGAATTTTCAGCAACAGATCGCTGGCAGCGGCCAGGTCTTCGCGCTTGGCGCTGCGCGGATCGCGGCCCAGGTAGTTGAGGACTACCGCCAGCACTTCGTCCGGCGAGTCGATCATCGAGATCCCGCAGTCCGCGAACTTGGCGGCAAACTCAGGCTTGAACAGCAGGTCGAGGCTCTCCACCGGTGCATCCGCCATACGCTGGCGGATCTGCTCGTCGTTGTAGGTCAGGCCGATGGTGCCCCAGGTGTAGGGCACCGTGGCCTTGCTGGCATGCGGGTAATGGGTGCGCAGCTTCTGCAAGCCCGGTTCGACATCGGCCAGCGCCTCAAGCTTCGCAGGATCCAAGGCCTGCAGGCTGCCGGCACGCATCAAACGCTCGGCCACGGTGTCACCCGGGAAAATCAGGTCGTAACCGCTGCCGCCGGTCATCAGCTTGGCCTCCAGCACTTCACTGCCATCCATGACGTCGTAGATCACCTTGATCCCGGTTTCAGCCGTGAACCTCGACAGCGTGTCCTCGGCAAAGTAGTCCGCCCAGTTGTACAGGCGCAGGGTCTTGTCCTCGGCCTGCGCCGTGGTCAGGGTGGTCCCCAGCACCAGGCCGAGGGTCAGCAGCAAACGCTTGTGGCTGATGTTCATGTCACACCCCTTGAGTCTTCCAGCATGCATTGACTTGACGACCGTCGAGCCCCAGCAGCGCGGCGTACATCTCCGGGCGGCGATCGCGGTAGATCCCCCAGGTCTGGCGCTCTTCACGCATCGCTGCCAGGTCCAGTTGCTGCAGCAGCACACCGGGCGTTTCGCGGTCGGCTTCGACCAGCAATTTGCCTTTGTGGTTGCTGATGAACGACGAGCCGTAGAAGGTCATTTGCAATTCCGGATCGGTAGTCGCCGCCTCCAGACCCACGCGGTTGGCCGCCACCACAGGCAAAATGTTGGCCGCCGCGTGACCGCGCATCGCCATCTGCCAGTGATCTCGCGAATCCAGTTCTGCCGCGCCCGGTTCAGAGCCGATAGCGGTCGGGAACAGCAACACTTCGGCGCCCATCAGTGCCAGGCAGCGTGCAGTCTCGGGGAACCATTGGTCCCAGCAGATGCCCACACCGAGGCGCCCGAAGGCCGTATCCCAAACGCGGAAGCCGGTATCGCCAGGGCTGAAGTACTCCTTCTCCTGATAGCCGATAGCGTTAGGGATGTGGGTCTTGCGATACACCCCCAGCAGGCGGCCATCGGCATCGGCCACACTCAGCGAATTGAAGTAGGCATTACCGGCTTTCTCGAACCAGCTCAACGGCAGCACCACGCCCAACTCTGCGGCCAATGCGGCAAAGCGTTTGAGCACCTGGCTGTGTTGATACTCCTCTGCCAATGCCAGATGTTTGTGATGCTGCTCGATGCAGAAGTACGGCGTGGCAAACAACTCCTGCAGCAGAATCACCTGAGCCCCTTGAGCGGCCGCTTCGCGCACCAGTTGCTCGGCCCGGTCAAGGTTGTGCTGCAGGTTCCAGGTGCATGGCATCTGCGTAGTGGCGACGGTCAGTAGCGTCATGGCATCACCCCTTCACTGGCCAGGCCGGCTGCTGCTGGGTGATGCAATGCACGCCACCGCCGCCGTGGGCCAGGTTGTTGATCTGCACCGGCACCACTTCACGCCCCGGGAACGCCTTGGCCAATACCTCGGCCGCCGCCTTATCGGCTTCGATACCGTAGGCCGGCATGATGATCGCGCCATTGGCGATGTAGAAGTTGGTGTAGGAGGCGCAGAACACCTCGGCATCGACATCCACCGCTTCGCTGGCTTCATACAGCTCGAGCATTTCGAAGTGACGGCCCTGGGCATCAGTGGCCAGCTCCAGCGCCCGACGGTTTTCCCGTGCGACCTTGGCATACACCGAACTCTGGTCACGAGTAGCATCGACCAGCAATACACCGGGGCGAGCGAAGGCGCAGACGCCATCAACGTGGCCGTCGGTCATATCGCCAGTGACATAGTCCGGATCGCCCGGCAGCCAGATGGTTTTCTTCACGCCGAGAAAGCGGGTGAAGATCTCCTCGATCTCGGCCTTGGTCATGCCCGGGTTGCGGTTGGGGTTGAGCAACACCGACTCGGTGGTAATCAGGGTGCCCTCGCCGTCAACATGGATGGCGCCGCCTTCGTTGCTCAAGGCCGTGCCAAAGCAGTCGAGACCGAGCTGATTGAGCACGCGCCGCGCCAGGCTTTCATCCAGATCATGCGCCGACTTGCCGCCCCAGGCGTTGAAGCGCCAGCTGACCCCGGCCAGCCCTTGTTGCGGATGGCAGATAAAGCTTGGGCCGGAGTCGCGGCACCAGCTGTCGTTGACCGCCGTTTCGATCAGCTCGATGTTCGCCCCGCAGAGGTCGCTGGCGCTGGCGCGGGCAGACGGATCCACCACCATCTTGACTGGTTCGAAGCGCGCAATGGCATTGGCAACACGGGCAAAGTCCACCTGAACCTGCTCCAGAGTCACGCCCCAGCCGGACTCCCACAACGCCTTATTGTGCGGCCAGACCATCCAGGTCGCTGCATGGTTCACCCACTCTGCGGGCATGAACCAACCACTGCTCAGATCGCCATTGCGCTGCATGCTTCTCACCTTTCAGTTAAGGGATATTAATTACTGAAAACCGCTGCTGCGGTGATGAATACAATGCTATGGCTTCATAATTGCGCGAACAAACGATAGATTTAGCTGACAACTGATCAGTAGAGCTTATCAATGCTAAAGCACTGGCCTCCCTTGAATGCCCTGCGCGGCTTTGAAGCCGCCGCGCGTCTGGGCAGCTTTCACAAAGCCGCCGAAGAACTACACCTGACCCAGTCTGCGATCAGCCAGCAGATCCGCAGCCTGGAGACCTTCCTTGAGCAGCCGCTGTTTCATCGCAATGGCCGTAGCGTCAGCCTGACCGACGCCGGCTACGACCTGCAGAGCACCACCCAGGCGATGCTGCAGCAGTTGTCAGTAGGTATCCGGCGCCTGGAGCAGTACCGCAAGCCCAATCAGCTGGTGGTCAACACCACCCCCGCGTTCGCCCGGCACTGGTTGCTGCCGCGCCTGGGAGATTTCCATCGCCAGCACCCCGAGGTGGATCTGTGGCTGTTCACCAGCTTTGATCCGCCGGACATGGCCACCCAGACCATCGACCTGAGCCTGCGCGATGACCTCAGCGCCCAGGCCGATTGCAGCCACCAGACTCTGTTTCGCGACCGCCTGTACCCGGCCTGCCACCCTGACCTGCTCAAAGTGCCCGCAGAACAGCGCACCACCTTGCATGGCGAACGGGAAATGGACTGGAGTCATTGGCTGGTTGAGGGCGGTGAGGATGTAGGCCAGCGCAGCAACGGCTTGAACTTCTCCGATCCTGGCTTGCTGCTCGATGCAGCGTGCGCTGGCCATGGCATCGCACTGGTCAGCCAGTTGCTCGCCACCCAGGCCTGTACGCAAGGGCTATTGCAGCCGCTGTGTGCGCAAACCGTGCGTGGACCTGACTGGAGTTGCCTGATTCATCGGGACAGTGAGAAGAGCCCGTTGACGCGGAGTTTCAGTACCTGGTTGCAGGCTAGTCTGGCGGTTGAATGACTTCGGGAGACAACGACTTTTCTTACAATACCCCAGCAGAAAACATTGCTGGACGCTGCCATTTCGCCATTTCGTGTAGTCCATTTCCCAAGCATAATCCCCGGGCACTTCAGCTGTTGCGCCTGCCTCGGTAGCTGCCTAGTCTTGGCCGGTCGTTGCTAATTCAACGACCGGTTTTGACAGACCGCCATTGATACAGCCGCACTGCTCTATGGCAGCTATGCGTGGGGCACACTCGTGTGCGCCGGTTCCTGTATCACCGGTCTGTCAACCCACGTACAGCTGCCACCCACCTGTTTGACAGCGGGTTTGTAGCAGCTCCACTGATACAGGAGTTGACCATGCTGAAGATAGTCCCCGATCCCCCGCTTCTCCCCACCGAATCCCCTTATTGCCTTGAAGACGCCTTGGTGTATGCCTCCGAGCACTTGACCTGCGCGCTAGCCGTAACTCAGCAGGCGGTGTCGCTGCACCCGGACTTGCATGGACAAGCGTTGGTGCGTGCTGCGGTGCATGAGATGGAGAATGCGCGCAGCCGTGTTGAGCAGGCGTTGGCCTGCGTTCAGATACAAAACTGACGGTGGGAGCGGGCTTGCCCCGCGACGCGACGCAACTGGCACCAAGCAATCGCGGGGCAAGCCCGCTCCCACAGTGGTGTGTGAAACTGGTGGGAGCGGGCTTGCCCCGCGATGCGCAATCGAGTCCACACCGATGATTGATCTGCAAAGCAAGCTCACTCCCTGGCTCCACGCCCCTTCCTGGTGTGTCGCTCTCTCCGGTGGCCTCGACTCCACGGTTCTGTTGCATCTGCTGGCAAATCTGTCTCGTCAGCATCCGTTACCCCCCCTTCGCGCGATTCACATCCACCACGGCCTGCAGGCTGCGGCCGACGCCTGGCCCGCTCATTGTCAGCGCCTGTGCGACGATCTCGGCGTCGATCTGCAGATCATCCACGTAAAGGTCGCTCCCGGTGCCAGCCTCGAGCAGGGCGCTCGTGAGGCGCGCTACGCTGCCTTCGCCGAGGCCTTGCGTCCAGGCGAAGTGCTGCTGACCGGGCAGCATCGCGAAGATCAGGCCGAGACTCTGCTGTTCCGTCTGTTGCGCGGGGCCGGTGTGCGCGGACTGAGCGCTATGCCGAGCCAGCGGGCACTGGGGCAAGGGGTGTTGTTACGGCCTTTGCTCGAGGTTTCGCGAGCGGCGCTGGAGGCTTACGCGGATGCGCAACAGTTGGTTTGGGTTGAAGACCCCACCAATGACGACACTCAGTATTCCCGCAATTATTTGCGTCATGCGGTGTTTCCGCAGATGCGCCAGCGTTGGCCGCACGTCGCGCAGAACCTGGCGCGTACCGCCGAACACCTGAGTGAAGCCCAGGGCCTGCTCGATGAGTTGGCTATCCAGGACCTGCTGCTGGCATCGACACCGTGCGGTTTCGACTGGCTGACGCTCGCCTCACTGGACCTGGCGGTGTTGCGCGAACTGTCCCCGGCACGCCAGCGCAATGCGTTGCAGTACTGGCTGGCCAAGCGCACGCGTCTGCCGGATACCCGGCACTGGGCCGGCTGGGAAGACCTGCGTGATGCCTCAGGCGACGGACGGCCATGCTGGCGCCTGACCGACGGCGAGTTGCACCGTGCCAATGACCGCATCTGGTGGTTGGCCGACGACTGGCTCAAGGTTCCCGTGGGGCAGGGCTGGGGCGATCCGACGCAGAGCCTGGTGTTGCCAGGCAATGGCAGCCTGCGCTTGAGCGGCATGATGCCGCAGGGGCCGTTGCGCATCGCCTACCGCCAAGGCGGTGAGTCTGTGCAGATTGCCGGGCGTGGCCGCCGTGATCTCAAGCGCCTGCTCAACGAGTCGCAGGTGCCGGCCTTTGTCCGTTTGCGCCTGCCGTTGCTCTTTCGCGACGAACAGTTGCTGGCGGTGGCCAACCTGCCGGAACTGAGTCAGGGGCCGTGGCGATTAGAGTGGTGTATACCGACGAGTGAGCAAGGTTTGAGATGAAAGCCACATTCCGGTAGACTACGCTCCCTTCTTGATACAACTTCTGTGGCTTCCCTGAAATCACGGCAGTTGCCGATTACCAAGCAGTTTTTTGCTGGGCGATTCTAAAAATGTGTAGCGAGCTCCGTACCGGGTTTTCAACCCCCGGTCTGTCCAGACGCGGCAGTTTTTTAAGTAGCACTGTGATTGACGCAGGTGATCGGGGGCTTCGGCCTTCCTTCGCTTTCCCCGGCGGCACTGACCGCTTTAACGCAGACTTCTAGGGTTTTTCATGACGCGCTACATATTCGTCACGGGCGGTGTTGTTTCTTCATTGGGGAAAGGCATTGCCTCGGCTTCATTGGCGGCCATCCTGGAGGCGCGGGGGCTCAAGGTCACCATGCTCAAGCTGGACCCGTACATCAACGTCGACCCGGGCACCATGAGCCCGTTCCAGCACGGTGAAGTGTTCGTCACCCACGACGGCGCCGAAACCGACCTGGACCTGGGCCACTACGAGCGGTTCATCCGCACGACCATGACCCAGAACAACAACTTCACCACCGGCCGTATCTACGAGCACGTGCTGCGCAAAGAGCGCCGTGGCGATTACCTGGGCGCGACCATTCAGGTCATTCCGCACATCACCGACGAAATCAAGCGCCGCATCATCAAGGGTGCTGGCGATGCTGACGTGGCGATGGTCGAAATCGGCGGCACCGTAGGTGACATCGAATCCCAGCCGTTCCTCGAAGCCATCCGCCAGTTGCGTTTCGAAGTCGGTGCCAAGCGCGCGATGCTGATGCACCTGACCTTGGTGCCGTACATCGCCACTGCCGGCGAAACCAAAACCAAGCCAACCCAGCACTCGGTCAAGGAACTGCGCTCCATCGGCCTGCAGCCGGACGTGCTGGTATGCCGCTCCGATCACCCGATCGACGTTTCTTCGCGTCGCAAGATCGCCCAGTTCACCAACGTTGAAGAGCGTGCGGTGATTGCCCTGGAAGACGCCGACACCATCTACAAGATCCCGGGCATCCTGCATTCCCAGGGTCTGGATGATTTTGTCGTTGAGCGTTTCGGTCTGCAGTGCGCTGGTGCCGACCTGTCCGAGTGGGATGCGGTAGTCGACGCCAAGCTCAACCCTGAGCACGAAGTCACCATCGCGATGGTCGGCAAGTACATGGAGCTGCTGGACGCCTACAAGTCGCTGATCGAAGCGATGAGTCATGCTGGCATCAGCAACCGTACCAAGGTCAACCTGCGCTACATCGATTCTGAAGACATCGAGAACCAGGGCACCAGCCTGCTCGAAGGCGCTGATGCCATCCTGGTACCGGGCGGCTTCGGTCTGCGCGGTGTCGAAGGCAAGATCACTGCCGTGCAATATGCTCGCGAGAACAAGGTCCCGTACCTGGGGATCTGCCTGGGCATGCAGGTGGCGGTCATCGAATTTGCCCGTAACGTCATGGGCTGGAAAGATGCCAACTCCACCGAGTTCGATCGCAACAGCGCTCACCCGGTTGTCGGTCTGATCACCGAGTGGGAAGACGCCACCGGCGCGGTTGAAACCCGTACCGAAGCGTCCGATCTGGGCGGTACCATGCGTCTGGGCGCACAGGAATGCCAGCTGGAAAGCGGTTCCAAAGTCCATGACTGCTACGCCAAGGATGTGATCGTCGAGCGTCATCGTCATCGCTACGAAGTGAACAACAAGCTGCTGCCGCAGCTGGTAGACGCCGGCCTGAAGGTTTCCGGTCGTTCCGGTGACGGCGCGCTGGTCGAAGTGGTCGAGTCCCAGGATCATCCGTGGTTCGTCGCTTGCCAGTTCCACCCTGAGTTCACCTCGACGCCGCGTGACGGCCATCCGCTGTTCAGCGGTTTCGTCAAGGCAGCATTGGCTCAAAAGAACAAGGCCTGATACATGACCCAGAAGATCATTCGCGTCGGTAACATCGAGATCGCCAACGACAAGCCGTTCGTCCTCTTCGGCGGCATGAACGTGCTGGAATCCCGTGACCTGGCCATGACGGTCTGCGAAGAGTACGTGCGGGTTACCGAGAAACTCGGTATCCCTTACGTGTTCAAGGCCAGTTTCGACAAAGCCAACCGTTCGTCGATCAACTCCTACCGTGGCCCAGGCCTGGAAGAGGGGATGAAGATCTTCGAAGAGATCAAGCGCACCTTCAATGTGCCGGTGATCACCGACGTTCACGAACCGCACCAGGCGCAAGCCGTGGCGGACGTCTGTGACATCATCCAGTTGCCGGCCTTCCTGTCGCGGCAGACTGACCTGGTGGTGGCCATGGCCAAGACCGGCGCGGTGATCAATATCAAGAAGGCCCAGTTCCTCGCGCCTCAGGAAATGAAACACATCTTGACCAAGTGCGAAGAAGCCGGTAACGATCAGTTGATCCTCTGCGAGCGTGGTTCGAGCTTCGGCTACAACAACCTTGTGGTAGACATGCTCGGCTTCGGCATCATGAAGCAGTTCGAATACCCGGTGTTCTTCGACGTAACCCATGCCCTGCAGATGCCGGGTGGTCGCGCCGATTCCGCCGGTGGCCGCCGCGCCCAGGTCACCGACCTGGCCAAGGCCGGTCTGAGCCAGGGTCTGGCCGGGCTTTTCCTCGAAGCCCACCCGGACCCGGACAACGCCAAGTGTGACGGTCCATGCGCCCTGCGCCTGGACAAACTGGAGCCTTTCCTGGCCCAGCTCAAGCAACTGGACGACCTGGTGAAGAGTTTTCCGACGGTAGAAACCGCGTAATCCTCAATTCTCCGGTAAAGTACCGCCCGTTCAACCCCTGACCTTCGGGTCAGGGGTACGCCTTCGTCAGGCCTGCCCGTTTCCAACAGCCAGGCGAACGGCAAAGATTTTTCTCAGCTGCGTTGTTTTCGTCAATTCTGGAGTGCTTACAACAATGGCAAAAATCGTCGACATCAAAGGTCGTGAAGTTCTCGATTCGCGTGGTAACCCCACCGTAGAAGCGGACGTACTGCTCGACAACGGCATCATCGGTAGCGCGTGCGCGCCGTCCGGTGCTTCCACTGGCTCGCGCGAAGCGCTGGAGCTGCGTGATGGCGACAAAAGCCGTTACATGGGCAAGGGCGTATTGAAGGCTGTTGCCAACATCAACGGTCCGATCCGCGACCTGCTGCTGGGCAAAGACCCGGTTGACCAGAAAGCCCTCGACCGCGCCATGATCGACCTGGACGGTACCGAGAACAAGGCCAAGCTGGGCGCCAACGCCATCCTCGCCGTATCCCTGGCCGCTGCCAAAGCCGCTGCCCAGGATCAGGACCTGCCGCTGTACGCGCACATCGCCAACCTCAACGGCACCCCAGGCCAGTACTCGATGCCGGTACCGATGATGAACATCATCAACGGTGGCGAGCACGCCGATAACAACGTCGACATCCAGGAGTTCATGGTTCAGCCGGTTGGCGCCAAGACCTTCTCCGATGGCCTGCGCATGGGCACCGAAATTTTCCACCACCTCAAAGCTGTGCTCAAGGCCCGTGGCCTGAACACTGCTGTCGGTGACGAAGGCGGTTTCGCGCCTAACCTGGCGTCCAACGAAGACGCCCTGGGCGCCATCGCAGAAGCTGTGGCCAACGCTGGCTACAAGCTGGGCACCGACGTGACCCTGGCCCTGGACTGCGCGGCCAGCGAATTCTACGAAGACGGCAAATACAACCTCTCCGGCGAAGGCAAGTCGTTCGACGCTGAAGGTTTTGCCGACTACCTGAAAGGCCTGACCGAGCGTTTCCCGATCATCTCGATCGAAGACGGTCTGGACGAGTCCGACTGGGCTGGCTGGAAGATCCTCACTGACAAGATCGGTGCCAAGGTACAACTGGTCGGTGACGACCTGTTCGTGACCAACACCAAGATCCTCAAGGAAGGCATCGACAAGAGCATCGGCAACTCGATCCTGATCAAGTTCAACCAGATCGGCTCGCTGACCGAAACCCTGGAAGCCATCCAGATGGCCAAGGCTGCCGGTTACACCGCGGTGATCTCGCACCGTTCGGGCGAAACCGAAGATTCGACCATTGCCGACCTCGCCGTCGGTACCGCTGCCGGCCAGATCAAAACCGGTTCGCTGTGCCGTTCCGACCGCGTTTCCAAGTACAACCAGCTGCTGCGTATCGAAGAGCAACTGGGTGCCAAGGCCGTGTACCGTGGTCGTGCCGAGTTTCGCGGCTAAGCAAGAGATGGTAAAAAGACAGCAGCCAAGGTTTGCTGAACAGCCATACTGACTGTTCAGTAACTTGTTGCAGCAGGTCTGAGTACACAAAGCCTGGCTTCGGCCAGGCTTCGTGCCATCAGTGCCCTGCAGAGGTGGCGGTCTTTTTCCACTGGATACCCTGATGCGCAGTCCCTATTGGTTGTTCCTCGTTCTGCTCCTGCTGCTCGGTGGCCTGCAGTATCGTCTATGGGTGGGCAATGGCAGCCTGGCCCATGTCACCGAACTCAAGCAACAGATTGCTGACCAGCACGCCGAAAACGAGCGTCTGCTGGAACGTAACCGTGTGCTTGACGCTGAAGTACTGGAGTTGAAAAAAGGTATGGAAACCGTCGAAGAACGGGCTCGCCATGAACTGGGTATGGTCAAGGAGGGTGAAACCCTCTACCAGCTTGCCCAATGAACCAGACCTTGCCGGCCTTCTGGGCCGTGATTCCCGCCGCGGGCGTTGGCGCCCGCATGGCAGCCGACCGTCCCAAGCAATACTTGCAATTGGGCGGGCAGACCATTCTCGAGCATAGTCTCGACTGTTTTCTCGACCATCCCGGTGTCAAAGGGGTGGTCGTCAGTGTCGCTGACGACGACCCTTACTGGCCCGGCCTGCGCTGCGCCAGTGATCCGCGCATTCAGCGCGCCGCCGGTGGCCAGGAGCGCGCTGACTCGGTGCTTAACGCCTTGTTGCTGCTGCACGCCCAGGGCGCGGCTGACAGCGATTGGGTGCTGGTGCACGATGCCGCCCGGCCGAACCTGGCGCGCAGCGACCTCGACAAGCTGCTGTTCGAGCTTGCCGACGATCCAGTCGGTGGCCTGTTGGCCGTGCCCGCACGCGACACCCTCAAGCGTGCCGATGGCAACGGGCGGGTCAGCGCCACCATCGACCGCAGTACTGTCTGGCAGGCTTATACGCCGCAGATGTTTCGTCTGGGCACCTTGCATCGGGCCCTGGCCGATAGCCTGGTGGCGGATGTGGCAATCACCGATGAATCCTCGGCCATCGAATGGGCCGGGCAGGCGCCGCGCTTGATCGAAGGGCGCAGTGACAACATCAAGGTGACCCGGCCGGAAGACCTGGAGTGGTTGCGTCAGCGCTGGGCCAAGCGCGGCTGATCGCGATACTCGGGTAACAACGCCAACCCCTCACGTAAATAGTCCACCAGCTTGCGTACCTTCGGTGACAAATGCCGTTGCTGCGGGTATAGCGCCCACACGGCGGTGTTAGGGGGTTGCTGGGCCTCCAGCAACGACACCAGCGCCCCAGTCTTCAGGTGCTCGAGCACGTAATAGTCGGGCAACTGACACAGGCCCATTCCTTGCAGTGTCGCATCCAGCACCGCCTGGCCGCTGTTGCAGCGCCAGTTGCCTTGCACCCGCAAGCCTTGCTCGCGGCCGTCCTGCTGCAGCGTCCAGGTATCCGAGCTGCCGATCAGGCAATTGTGTCGAGCCAGCTCCGACAGGCTATGGGGGCGACCATAACGCTCAAGATAGGCAGGCGAGGCACACAGGTACATACGCCGTGGGGCCAGGCGAGTGGCAACTAGCCGCGAGTCCTGAAGGCGGCCCAGGCGAATCGCCAGGTCCATGCCTTCGTGCAGCAAATCCAGTGTGCGGTTGCTCAGTTCGACATCGACCCGCAGTTGTGGGTACAGCGCCATGAAGCGTGTCACCAACGGCACGATGAAGCGTTCGCCATAGGCCACCGCACAGGTCATGCGCAGCAAGCCTTTGGGCTCGCTGGTCAGATCACCGATGGCGCGCAGGGCTTCCTCGCGGCCATCCTGCAGACGCTGGCAATGCTGCAGGAAGGTCTGTCCGGCTTCGCTCAAGGTTACTTTGCGCGTACTGCGGTAGAGCAGACGGGTTTGCAGGCGGTCTTCCAGGCGGGCGATCTGGCGGCTGATATGTGAAGAGGAAACCCCCAGGCGTTCGGCCGCAGCGGTGAACTGACCTGACTCGGCCACCGCGACAAATTCGTCGATGCCTTCCCAGCGGCTGCTCATTGATTATCCCTGTGTAGCAATAATGTTTTGTCTTTGGCCTGATTATTAATCAAATGACGATGAATTACACTTCGAGCCTGAACTGACCCTTTGCTGGAGAAGATTGATGATCAAGTCCCGTGCCGCCGTAGCCTTCGAAGCCAAGAAACCGCTGGAGATCGTCGAAGTCGACGTGGCCATGCCCAAGGCTGGCGAAGTGCTTCTGCGCGTTGTCGCCAGCGGTGTCTGCCATACCGATGCCTACACCCTGTCCGGTGCGGACCCTGAGGGTATCTTCCCGTCGATTCTGGGCCATGAGGGCGGTGCCATCGTCGAAGCGGTGGGTGAAGGCGTCACCTCGGTTGCCGTCGGCGATCACGTGATCCCGCTGTACACCCCCGAGTGTGGCCAGTGCAAATTCTGCCGCTCCGGCAAGACCAACCTGTGCCAGGCGATCCGCGCGACTCAGGGCAAGGGGCTGATGCCCGACGGCACCACGCGTTTCTCCTACAAAGGCCAGCAACTGTTCCACTACATGGGTACTTCGACGTTCTCCGAGTACACCGTGCTGCCGGAAATCTCCGTGGCCAAGATCCAGAAAGAAGCGCCACTGGAAAAGGTCTGTCTGCTGGGCTGTGGCGTCACCACCGGTATCGGCGCGGTGCTTAATACCGCCAAGGTAAAGCCGGGCGACACCGTGGCCATCTTCGGCCTGGGCGGCATTGGCCTGTCGGCGATCATTGGTGCGGTCAAGGCCAAGGCTGCGCGGATCATTGCCGTGGACATCAACCCGGGCAAATTCGAAATTGCCAAACAGCTGGGCGCTACTGATTGCGTCAATCCGAAGGATTACGACCGTCCGATCCAGGAAGTCATCGTTGACCTCACCGATGGCGGTGTGGACTTCTCCTTCGAGTGTGTGGGCAACGTTCAGTTGATGCGTGCCGCGCTGGAGTGCTGCCACAAGGGCTGGGGCGAGTCTGTGATCATCGGCGTTGCCGGTGCCGGTCAGGAAATTGCCACACGTCCGTTCCAGCTAGTCACCGGTCGCGTCTGGCGCGGTTCGGCGTTCGGTGGCGTACGTGGTCGCAGTGAGCTGCCAAGCTACGTGGAAATGGCGGAAAAGGGCGAAATTCCACTGGATACCTTCATCACCCATACCATGGGCCTGGAAGACATCAACAAGGCATTCGACCTGATGCACGAAGGCAAGAGCATTCGTAGCGTCATCCATTTCTGAGGTTTGCCATGAGCCTGGAAAACATTTCCTGCCAGAAGAGCTTCGGCGGCTGGCACAAGCGCTACCGGCATCGCTCCGAGGTGCTTGGTTGTGACATGGTGTTTGCCGTCTACCTGCCGCCGCAAGCGGAGCAGGGCGGCACGCTACCGGTGCTGTACTGGCTTAGCGGCCTGACCTGCACCGATGAGAACTTCATGCAGAAAGCCGGTGCGCACAAACTCGCCGCTGAATTGGGGTTAATCATCGTCGCGCCCGACACCAGTCCCCGCGGACCTCAGGTGCCGGGCGATCCCGACGGTGCCTGGGACTTCGGCCTGGGCGCAGGCTTCTACCTCAATGCCAGCGAGCATCCTTGGGCCCAGCACTACCGCATGCATGACTATGTGGTGCAGGAGCTGCCGAAGCTGGTCGAAGCGCACTTTCCCGCGTCAGATCGTCGCGGTATCAGTGGGCACTCCATGGGTGGCCATGGTGCGCTGGTCTGCGCGCTGCGCAATCCCGGACGTTATCATTCGGTATCGGCGTTCGCGCCGATCAGCAACCCGATGGATTGTCCCTGGGGGCAGAAGGCGTTCTCCCGCTACCTGGGTGAAGATCGGGCGCGCTGGCGTGAATGGGATGCCAGTGTGCTGATCGCCGATGCGCAGGAGCGCTTGCCTTTACTGGTGGATCAAGGAGATCGCGACGACTTCCTCGAAAACCAGCTCAAACCTCAGATGCTGGTCCAGGCGGCGAAGGCGGCGGGGCATCCCATGGAGCTGCGCTTGCAGCCCGGTTATGACCACAGCTACTACTTCATCGCCAGCTTTATCGATGAGCACCTGCGCCATCATGGAGTGGCCCTGGGTTTGTTGTAGGCACGGTCTTACAAATCAGCCTAATGCCCGGCAAAGCAGGTAGAATCACGCCCTGACTCAATCAGGGCGTTTTTTTATGCGTATTGGCCACGGCTACGATGTGCACCGCTTCGCGGAAGGCGATTTCATCACCTTGGGTGGGGTGCGCATTGCGCACAAGTTCGGGCTCCTGGCCCATTCCGATGGCGACGTACTGTTGCACGCCCTGAGCGATGCCCTGCTTGGCGCCGCGGCGCTGGGCGACATCGGCAAGCACTTTCCCGATACCGACCCGCAGTTCAAGGGCGCTGACAGCCGCGTGCTGTTGCGTCATGTGGTCAAGATCGTTCAGGCCAAAGGCTGGCGCGTAGGCAATATCGACGCCACTATCGTTGCCCAGGCACCGAAGATGGCGCCGCATATCGACACCATGCGCCAGTTGATCGCCGAAGACCTGCAGGTTGAACTGGACCAGGTCAACGTCAAGGCCACCACCACCGAGAAGCTTGGCTTTACCGGTCGTGAAGAAGGCATTGCCGTCCACTCCGTTGCCTTGTTGCTGCCAGCATGACCGAACTGGAACTTCTAGGCCCGCGCGCCTCGGGCCCGGTGTTGGGTAGCGCGATTCTCAAGGCCACCGCTGAAGACTTTCAGGTCGATGAAGTCCTCGATATCCCGTTGTCAGGTACTGGCGAGCACCTGTGGTTATGGGTCGAAAAGCGCGACCTCAACACTGAAGAGGCTGCCCGCCGTCTAGCCCGGGCTGCTGGCGTGCCGCTGCGCAACATCAGCTATGCCGGTCTCAAGGATCGTCAGGCCCTGACCCGCCAGTGGTTCAGCCTGCACTTGCCAGGCAAGGCCGATCCGGACCTGAGCGCGGCGGAAAACGAAACCCTGAGCATCCTCAAGCAGACCCGGCACTCGCGCAAATTGCAGCGCGGCGCCCATTCGGCCAATGGTTTCACCTTGCGCCTGACCGGCCTGAGTGCTGATCGCCAGGCATTGGACGCACGCCTGGAGCAGCTGCGCATCCAGGGTGTGCCCAATTACTTCGGCAGCCAGCGCTTCGGCCATCAGGGCGGCAACGTCCACGATGCCCGCGACTGGGCCGGACGTCAGGCGTTGCCCGAGCAGCGCAATGTGCGCTCACGGCTGCTTTCCAGTGCACGCAGCTATGTGTTCAACCAGGTCCTGGCGCAGCGTGTCGCCGACGGCAGTTGGCAGCGGGCCCAGGTCGGTGACCTGTTGGCCTTTACCGACAGCCGCAGTTTTTTCCCGGCAGGCGAAGCCGAGTGTTGCGATCCGCGCCTGGCCATTCTTGATCTGCATCCCACCGGCCCGCTCTGGGGCGAGGGGCCTTCACCGGCCAGCGGTGCCACCGGCGAGCTCGAGCAGGGCATCGGTGAGCAACATGTGTCGTTGTGCCAGTGGTTGGCACGCGCGGGCATGAGTCACGAGCGTCGTATCCTGCGACTGCCCATTGGCGGCCTGACGTGGCATTATCCCGAGCCTGATATTCTGCAACTGGAATTCGTCCTTCCGGCCGGATGCTTTGCCACCGTTGTGGTGCGCGAGCTTGTTGATCTGGTAACGGCAGGGCAGACGGACAGCCCATGCGTATTCTGATTTCGAACGACGACGGGGTCACCGCACCCGGACTCGCCGCGCTGCATGCTGCGCTGGCGGACTATGCCGAATGTGTGGTGATTGCCCCGGACCAAGACAAGAGCGGCGCCAGCAGTTCGCTGACGCTCGACCGTCCACTGTGCCCGCAAACGTTGGCCAATGGCTTTATCAGTCTCAATGGCACGCCGACCGATTGCGTGCACCTGGGGCTCAACGGCCTGTTGGAGCAGACACCGGACATGGTGGTCTCGGGGATCAACCTGGGCGCCAACCTGGGTGACGATGTGCTGTATTCCGGCACGGTCGCTGCAGCCTTGGAGGGGCGTTTCCTGGGAGGCACATCCTTTGCCTTCTCGCTGCTCTCGCGCCTGCCGGACAACCTGCCTACCGCTGCCTATTTCGCGCGCAAGCTGGTTGAGGCGCACAAGACTCTGGAATTGCCGCCGCGAACAGTGCTCAATGTGAATATCCCCAACTTGCCGCTCGAGCATATCCGCGGCATCCAGTTGACGCGTCTGGGGCATCGCGCCCGCGCCGCGGCACCGACCAAGGTGGTCAACCCAAGGGGCAAGGAAGGTTACTGGATCGCGGTGGCCGGTGACGCCGAGGACGGCGGCCCGGGCACCGATTTTCATGCGGTGATGCAAGGCTACGTCTCGATCACACCGTTGCAGCTCGACCGCACCTTCAACGACGCTTTCGAGCGTCTGGATGGCTGGCTGGAGGGGCTGCTCTGATGCGTGAACAGGAGGATCTGATGCGCCATGGTATCGGCTTTACCTCTGAGCGAACCCGCGAACGGCTGATCAAGCGCCTGATCGAAGAAGGGGTGTCGAACCCCAAGGTGCTTGATGTGCTGCGTCGCACGCCACGTCACCTGTTTGTCGACGAGGCGCTGGCGCACCGTGCCTATGAAGACACGGCGCTGCCGATCGGTAACAACCAGACGATCTCCCAGCCGTTCATGGTCGCGCACATGAGCGAGCTGCTGCTCGAGGCCGGCCCGCTGGACAAGGTGCTGGAGATCGGTACCGGTTCGGGCTACCAGACCGCGATCCTGGCGCAACTGGTTGAGCGCGTGTTCTCCGTGGAGCGCATCAAGGTGCTGCAGGATCGCGCCAAGGAGCGTCTGACCGAGCTCAATCTGCGCAACGTGGTGTTTCGTTGGGGCGACGGCTGCGAAGGCTGGCCGGCACTCGCGCCTTACAACGGCATCATCGTCACGGCTGTGGCCCCGGAAGTCCCCCAGGCGCTGCTCGATCAACTCGCCCCGGGTGGGCGTATGGTCATTCCGGTGGGGCCGACAGGCGACACCCAGCACCTGATGCTGATCGTGCGTGAAGAACATGGCTTTTCACGGCGGGTGCTGGGCGCCGTGCGCTTCGTTCCCTTGCTGACCGGCCCGCTGGCCTGATCAGGACTTTTTTTCGCAGCGGGCGAATTACTCCGGCATTGCCCTGTCTATCTGGCGGGCTACCCTGATCTGTCAGGGTTCACATTTTGCCGAAGCCCGGCATCCGCAAGGCGCATGCGCTCGGTTATAATTGCAACAATATTGCATTTTCACAGCAGTCACCAAGAGAGGGAGCGGCGGGTGGGTCACACAATCATTCGGCAGCGCAGGGGATTTTCGAGCTTCAAGCTTCTGGTGATTGCACTTGCCGTGGGTTCGTTGGTTTCGGGCTGCTCCAGTACCTCCACCACCAGTGCTCGTGTGGTTGACCGTAATGCGCCAGTGGCCAAGCGTCCGGCCACCACCAGTGGCCAGTACGTGGTTCGCCCTGGCGACACCCTGTACTCCATTGCCTTTCGTTATGGCTGGGACTACAAGGCCCTGGCTGCCCGCAACGGCATCGCCGAGCCGTACACCATACGTCCAGGCCAGGCGATCCGTTTCGATGGTCGCTCCAGTGGCCCAGCCAGCGGCACCACCACCGTGGTGACCACCTCGTCATCGCCTTCGAGCAAGACCACTGTCACCACGCGCCCAGCAGGGACGCCAGCCAAGCCTGTGACCACGACGCCAGCCACGCCAGCACCGGTGGTGAGCACTACCCCCGCACCGGTTCAGGTGCCTGCAACAGAGCGTGCAGTGGGCGGTTGGGCATGGCCGGCTTCGGGTGTGTTGATTGGCAAATTTGCTTCAAACGGTAGTTTGAATAAAGGCATTGATATCGCCGGTGATTTGGGACAGCCTGTTTTTGCTGCGTCTGATGGTTCAGTTGTCTACGCCGGGAGTGGCTTGCGGGGCTACGGCGAGTTGGTCATCATCAAGCACAGCGACACCTACGTCAGTGCCTACGGCCACAACCGCAGGCTTTTGGTTCGGGAGGGACAGCAGGTCAAAGTTGGGCAGACAATTGCCGAAATGGGTTCCACGGGCACAGACCGGGTGAAGCTGCATTTTGAGATTCGCCGCCAGGGCAAACCTGTTGATCCGCTGCAATTCCTGCCGCGTCGTTGATTGCTAGTACCCGGCCTGTTCCTCGCGTAGAGGGGACAGGCTCCAGCGCTGCCAAGGATATCGGCGTCGCTCGAGTCTGAGTTCGAACTCAGCAAAGGACTATAACAATGGCTCTCAGTAAAGAAGTGCCGGAGTTTGACATCGACGATGAAGTGCTCCTGATGGAGACGGGCATCGTTTTGGAAACGGATGTGGTGTCAGACGAACCTGCTGTATCTTCGGTTCGGACCAGGGCTAAACAAGGCTCTACGCTCAAGCAGCACAAGTACATCGATTATACCCGTGCGCTTGATGCAACCCAGTTGTACCTCAATGAAATCGGTTTTTCGCCTTTGCTCTCGCCAGAGGAAGAGGTTCATTTTGCGCGTCTGTCGCAAAGTGGCGATCCGGCCGGGCGCAAGCGCATGATCGAAAGCAACCTGCGTCTGGTGGTGAAAATCGCCCGGCGTTATGTGAATCGTGGACTGTCGCTGCTCGACTTGATCGAAGAGGGCAACCTGGGGTTGATTCGCGCGGTCGAGAAGTTCGACCCTGAACGTGGTTTCCGTTTCTCTACCTACGCCACCTGGTGGATCCGGCAAACCATCGAACGGGCGATCATGAACCAGACCCGTACCATTCGCTTGCCGATACATGTGGTCAAAGAGCTGAACGTTTACCTGCGTGCGGCGCGCGAACTGACCCAGAAGCTCGATCACGAACCGTCCCCGGAAGAGATCGCCAGCCTCCTGGAGAAACCGGTGGGTGAGGTCAAACGCATGCTCGGGCTCAACGAGCGTGTATCGTCAGTGGATGTGTCCCTTGGCCCAGACTCTGACAAGACCTTGCTCGATACCCTGACCGATGACCGTCCCACCGACCCTTGTGAGCTGCTCCAGGATGATGACCTGTCCCAGAGCATCGACCAGTGGCTGAGTGAGCTGACTGACAAGCAACGTGAGGTGGTAATTCGCCGTTTCGGCCTGCGGGGGCATGAGAGCAGTACTCTGGAAGATGTAGGACTGGAAATCGGTCTGACCCGTGAGCGGGTTCGCCAGATCCAGGTCGAGGGGCTCAAGCGCCTGCGTGAGATCCTCGAGAAGAATGGCCTGTCTAGTGAGTCGCTGTTTCAATAAGCTTGGCTTGCAGCAAAGAACGCCTCGACATGATCGAGGCGTTTTTGTTTGTGTATGAAAGCCTGTCAGAGCGGGTGTTTCCTGCCATTGCTACGGAAACATCCAGATTTGTCCTTCGCGGTTGGCACAGTTGTTTTCCGTGTAAGCCATCGCTTACTCGTGCTGTAAGCCATTGTTCTAAGCGTTAGTAAATCGTTGTCGTTTTCACTGTACGCTTTTTTATAACTTTTTGATAAATAACGTTTTTATTGTTTGTTTTAGTAAGATTGCTGCAGCTTTTTGAGAGCTTTGACCAGTTGCTGGAAATACTGCAGAGGCTAGTATCTCAACTGTGTCTACGGACTGACACAGGCTCTCAAGGATGAAGGCCAAGGACATCGCAGGATGCGATTCATCAGGATGATGAAAGGGAACAAAGGGACTACGGAAAAAATGTGGGCGGGTTAAACCGCCCCTTTTTTTTGCCCGCAATAAACATGAAAAAAGGCCCTTGAAGGGCCTTTTTTATTGATCCGGGGCGCTTAACGCTCCAGGTCGGCGATCTTGCCTGGCTTGCCATCCCACTCTTCAGCGTCTGGCAGGGCATCCTTACGCTCGGTGATGTTCGGCCAGATCTCTGCCAGCTCGGCATTGAGCTCGATGAAGTTCTCCATGCCACTTGGCACTTCGTCTTCCGAGAAAATGGCTTGGGCAGGGCATTCAGGCTCACACAGTGCACAGTCGATGCACTCATCCGGGTGAATGACCAGGAAGTTCGGGCCTTCGTAAAAGCAGTCCACCGGACAGACTTCTACGCAGTCGGTGTACTTGCACTTGATGCAGTTGTCGGTGACGACGAAGGTCATTTCTAATTCTCTCCTCAGGCGACGGCAGCGATACCCTTCCAGACAGGGTCGCTCGGTTTGGTCGTTCGGCTGCAGACCAGGCTAGTAACCTGCAGCACCGCCAAACCGCGCGGGATTCTATCAGCTTGTGCGGGCTCGCGTTATAACAGAGTCTTCAGTGTATAGAGCATTTCGATAGCTTGACGCGGCGTCATATTGTCCAGGTCGAGCTTCCCGAGCTTCTCGATGGCCGGGTGTGGCAGGCTGGCAAACAGGTCGCTCTGGTGCGGAACATCGGCTGCACCCTTGGGCACTACAGGCATTTCATGCGGCAGGCTGGCGGTTTCCAGCCGGCCCAGGTGTTCGCGCGCACGCTGGATCACCGGCGTCGGCACGCCCGCCAATTGCGCCACGGCCAGGCCGTAGCTCTGGCTGGCCGGCCCCGGTAGCACATGGTGAAGGAATACGATGCGCTCGTTGTGCTCGGTGGCGTTCAGGTGCACGTTGGCTACCAGTGGTTCGCTGTCCGGCAATACGGTGAGTTCGAAGTAGTGGGTGGCAAACAGCGTGTAGGCACGCAGTTGCGCCAGACGTTCTGCCGCGGCCCAGGCCAGGGACAGGCCGTCGAAGGTGCTGGTGCCGCGGCCGACTTCGTCCATCAGCACCAGGCTGCGGTCGGTGGCGTTGTGCAGAATGTTGGCGGTTTCGCTCATCTCGACCATGAAGGTCGAGCGGCCACCGGCCAGATCGTCGCTGGAGCCGATACGGGTGAAGATCCGGTCGACCAGCGACAGTTCGCAACTGGCTGCAGGTACAAAGCTGCCAATATGCGCCATCAGCACAATCAGGGCAGTCTGGCGCATGTAGGTGGATTTACCGCCCATGTTCGGGCCGGTGATTACCAGCATGCGGGTGTTGTCATCCAGCGACAGATCGTTGGCCACGAACGGCGTGGTCAGTACCTGCTCGACCACCGGGTGGCGACCCTGGGTGATACGCATGCACGGCTCGTCGACGAACGACGGGCAATTCAGGTCCAGGTTCAGCGCACGTTCGCCGAGGTTGCTCAACACATCCAGTTCAGCCAGGGCCGCGGAGGTGTCTTGCAGGGGCGCCAGATGACCGATCAGGGTTTCCAGCAGCGCGTCGTAGAGCATCTTCTCGCGGGCAAGGGCACGGCTCTTGGCCGACAGCGCCTTGTCTTCGAAGACCTTCAGCTCCGGGGTGATGAAGCGTTCGGCACCCTTGAGCGTCTGCCGGCGAATATAGTCGGCAGGCGCCTGTTCGGCCTGCTTGCTCGGCAGTTCGATGAAATAGCCATGCACACGGTTGTAGCCGACCTTGAGGTTGGCCAGGCCAGTGCGGGCTTTTTCCCGGGCTTCCAGATCGATCAGGAACTGGCCGGCGTTCTCGCTCATGGACAGCAGTTCGTCCAGTTCGCTGTCGTAGCCGGTTTTCAGCACGCCGCCGTCACGGATTACCGCAGGCGGGTTGTCGATGATGGCTTTTTCCAGCAGGTCGGCCAGTTCCGGGTAGGTGCCGGTGATGGCCGCCAGGCGTGCTAGGTGCGGTGCTTCAAGCTCCGCCATGGCGTTCTGCAGTTCCGGCAGGGCGCCGAGGGCATCGCGCAGGCGCGCCAGGTCTCGTGGACGGGCGTTGCGCAGGCCGATACGGGCAAGGATCCGTTCGAGGTCGCCGATTTCCTTGAGCTGCGGCTGCAGTTTTTCAAAGCGGTAGCTGTCGAGCAGGCAGCGAATTGAACCCTGGCGCGCTTGCAGTACTTTCAGGTCGCGCAGCGGGCGGTTCAGCCAGCGGGTCAGCAAACGGCTGCCCATGGCGGTCTGGCAGCGGTCGATGACCGACTGCAAGGTGTTGTCGCGACCGCCGGCCAGGTTCACATCCAACTCGAGGTTGCGGCGGCTGGCACCGTCGAGCACTACGGTGTCGTCCAGGCGCTCGTGCTTGAGGCTGCGCAGGTGCGGCAGGGCAGTGCGCTGGGTTTCTTTGGCGTAACCCAGCAGACAGCCGGCGGCACCGATCGCCAGGGTCAGCTTCTCGCAGCCAAAGCCCTTGAGGTCCTGGGTTGCGAACTGCTGGCAGAGGCTCTTGCGCGCCGAGTCGCGGTCGAAATCCCAGGGCGCACGACGGCGCGCACCACGGCGTTTCTCCGCCGGCAAGCCTTGCGGCCAGTCATCGGGGATCAACAGCTCGACCGGGTTGATGCGTTCAAGTTCGGCCAGCAGGTTCTCCCAGCCCTTGATCTCGAGCACGGTGAAGTTGCCGCTGGTGATATCCAGCACGGCCAGGCCGAACAGACGCTCGTCACCGAGCACGGCAGCGATCAGGTTGTCGCGGCGTTCATCCAGCAGCGCCTCGTCACTGACTGTGCCGGGGGTGATGATGCGTACCACCTGGCGCTCTACCGGGCCCTTGCTGGTGGCCGGGTCGCCGATCTGCTCGCAGATCACCACCGACTCGCCCAGCTTCACCAGCTTGGCCAGGTAACCCTCGGCCGCGTGGAAGGGGATACCACACATGGGAATTGACTGGCCCGCCGATTGCCCACGGGCAGTCAGGGTAATGTCCAGGAGTTTTGCGGCCTTCTTCGCGTCTTCATAGAAGATTTCGTAGAAGTCGCCCATGCGGTAGAACATCAGTTGATCTGGGTGCTGGTTTTTCAGCTTCCAGTACTGTTGCATCATCGGAGTGTGTGCGGAGAGATCGCTCATTACAGAAACTTGGCTCGCAGTGTCGTTTAGACCAAAGGCAAGCGGGCAATGGTACAGGGATTTTGCGCGCGATGCCGAGGCCAACAGCCCTGGCGCGACCATTTGTCCATGCATTTGTGTGCATATCGGCAATTGCTTTTTGCATTATCCGGTTGCATTATGCGGATTATGCAAAAACGCAACGTAGCATCCGTCTTGAGAGCACTGCTCGACCGCCACGGTATCTCCCCCACGGAGCTGCACCGGCGTACCGGCGTGCCGCAATCCACCCTGTCGCGCATTCTCAGCGAGAAGATCGTCGATCCTTCCGACAAACATGTGTCGAAGATCGCCGAGTATTTCGGCGTGAGCACCGATCAACTGCGTGGTCGCGTCGAATTCGGTGAAAGCCGCGAAGCCGCGCCCGGGCGTAGCCACGCTGAGTTGCGCGATATCAGCCTGTGGGATGACGACACCCCTGTCGAGGACGACGAGGTTTCCATTCCGTTTCTTCGTGAGGTCGAGTTGGCAGCAGGATCAGGACGATTCGTCATCGAGGAAAGCGAGAAGGCCAGCCTGCGTTTCGGCAAGCGCAGCCTGCGCCACAACGGCGTGCAGTTCGACCAGGCCAAGTGTGTCACGGTGCGCGGCAATAGTATGTTGCCGGTGTTGCGCGATGGCGCCACGGTGGGGGTCAATGCGGGCAAGAGCGGCATCGGCGATATCGTCGATGGTGACCTGTACGCCATCAATCACAATGGTCAACTGCGGGTGAAGCAGCTCTACCGCCTGCCTACCGGTATACGCCTGCGCAGCTTCAACCGTGATGAGCATCCGGATGAAGACTACAGCTTCCAGCAGATGCAAGAGGAGCAGATCAGCATCCTCGGCCACGTCTTCTGGTGGGGCATGTACGCTCGCTGATTCACATCCAGATCATCAAAAAACCCGCTACGGCGGGTTTTTTTTCGTCTCCAGGAAAGTGCTCCACGCCGCATAGGACAAGGCCTACATGCACGTGTGCATTTTCTCATGCATAAATATTTCCGCAAATGCATTGACTGCATATGCATCAGTGCATAATCTTTGTCTCAAGCCGGTCATCACCGGTAGCGACAAAGGCAGCGATGAACAGGCCTGAACTGTTCAGAGGGTTGGCAACTGGCCCGGGTGTGCAGCGTAAAGCACCACAAGCAGTTATCCGGCGGGCAGGCGGCCGCGGTCGGAGGAACAATTTGAAGCGCAGTCGTCAGCGCACCAGTCGTGGCCGGCGATTCGACAACGCATTACTGAAAAGCCTGGGAAACCGGGCTTTTTGGAATGCCGAGTGATCGGTTTTAAGCACATGCCGCAGGCAAGGTGCCATGCGGAACAATAAAAAGGAGACAGGACAGTGACAAGCGAGCAACAGACGTTACTGGAAATGCCGATCTGGCTGGTGATCGTCCTGGCCCTGCTGGGCGGTCTTTCTGGCGAGATGTGGCGGGCGGACAAGGCCGGTGCCCGAGGTTGGGCACTGTTTCGGCGTCTGCTTTTGCGTTCGGGAGCCTGCATGGTCTGCGGCGTATCGACGGTGATGCTGCTGTATGCCAGCGGCATGTCGATCTGGACCGCCAGTGCTTTTGGCTGCCTGACGGCGATGGCCGGCGCCGATGTGGCGATCGGGCTTTATGAGCGGTGGGCTGCACGGCGCTTGGGGGTCGACGCGCAAGATGCGGATTTTCATAAACAGGGCAACAAGGAGTGAGGATGAGCCGGGTTTTTACCGAAGCAGACATCTGCGTCATTGACGACGCCGTCACTGAAGAAGAACAGCAGCAGATTGCTGAGCAACTCAACAGCGCGATCTGGCGATTCGGCTGGCCAGTGAATCACGCACCGTTTGCCCGCCCTTGCTGGCACAGTTTTATTGTTGGCAGTCAGCGGGTCGAGCGGCAGTCATCGGATGGCGAACTGGCCAGTCATCCGCAATGGGGCTTTCTTTCAACGTTCTGGGACCGGGTGAGACTCGCCCATATGCCTGGCGCAACACTGTTGGGTGTCTATGCCAATGGCCAGACCTTCGGCCAGGAGTCTCCAATTCATCGCGACAACAAAGCCAGTGAAAAAGGACTGACAGTAGTGATGTTCTGCAACGATCACTGGGCCACGTGTTGGGGCGGTGAACTGGTGTTCTATGACGATCAGAAGGAAAACATCATCAAGGCGGTACTGCCCAAACCTGGGCGGATAGTCATTTTCAACGGGCATGTGCCCCATAGCGCCCGTTCGCCTTCCGCTAGCTGTGATCGGTTACGGATGACGCTTGCGTTCAAAACCATTATCTAAGGAAGTAATAATCCATGGCAGGAAAAGTCGAAATCTTCGTAGGCCTAGTCGGTAAGGCCGATAAAAATGTGGGTATCGCTAACGCCGGTACATCGGTGATCGATCAATACACGACTGACAAAAAAGGCTTTGAGCTGGTCAATCAAAGTGCGCAGACCGGGGTGTCGGTGGTCGCTACAGTGACCTCCATCGTTCAGCTGACTAAAGGGTTTGTGCCGTTTTTGAACATTCAGACCAATGCTCTCGCCGGTACGATGATGTTTCTGAAGATCACGGCGGAATACAAAGGCAACACAAAATTCAAAACAGGCGATGCTGTTAGTCTGGTTGGAAACGTTGCCGGCATTGCCGCGGGCATTACGTTGTTGGTTGCGGGTCCAGGGTTGGCCGCCTCAGCGTTTGTTGCCGCTGGCGTAGTGACAAGCCTCTACGGGATCTTTACGTCGGAGGCGGTGACCAATTTCTTCAATTCCACCGTTCTGCCTGTCTGGAACCAGAATTTCAAGAATAAGCCTAGCGCAACGTATCCCGATTATTGGGTTGCACCAGATCTGAAGTTGGTCCCTCTGGCAGAGATCATAGCCCGTTATGGTAACCAGGTTGCAGTGAGCCATTGGGATCCTCGAGTCAACACAGTCAAAGTCTCCCGCGGTTTGCGTGGTGGAGGGGCTAGCGGCTCAGTTCCGGGTGGTTCTTATGCTGGCGGCTCTGTGATGCCTCCGTTGGTGATTCCGCGACCGGAGCGCCCGAGCGAAAACATCGACATCTTTATTGAGTCTATCAATGGTCAGCCACAGGACGGCTACGGCTGTTGCAGCGGTAGCCAGGATGGCTATCACTGATTGTTTTCGTGTTAGGGTTTTGACTGCTTGGAAAATTACACCCGGATTGCTCAAAGGAATGAAATGCCCTCTGTAATCAAACAAATAAAAGCCCTGCCACCAAAGTCCCAAGTCAAACTCTGTTTGATGATGGCAGTTTTCTCCTTGTTGATTGGCACTTTGTTCCTGCTTGAATGGAGGGTTTATCAAGAACCGAATCCTGAACGAGTCGTGCAGCTTGAGGGTAGGCTGACCAGCGATGCGCAGGTGTGGAAGCAAGACCGCAGGATTGTCGACTTCGGTGTGGCGCCACATGGCTTATATGAAGACCGACAACCCGTGTATGCCTACAAGGATGTTTACCAGAGCACAGGATTGCGCAGGGGGGCAACGGTTGCACTCGAGGTCGAGCATACGGCAGAGGGCGCTCTGGTGCGTAAGCTGAGCACGCATGAAGGTCGCGTGTTGTTCGATGCCAACATGGAGCGCTACATCGCATCCACCGGTAACGATTCAATAGTGCGAACGTCAGTCCTCACTGTGTTTCTGGTCACGCTGTGCCTGGGACATGCCTTTTTGACCTGGAGGCGATATCTCAAAGCACCCGCAGACGTTAATTCAGCGACGTAGTTAACGCCTTCGCCCCGCTTGCAAGGACGCACTTTGTTGTGTCCAGCATATCCCTGTCAAAACTTCCCTCTCCATGAGGTCGAGCGCCTGCCCGGCCGGCTGGCGCGTGCCTCCAGCCCGGCCGTTACGACTCTCACTCAGGAGTGAACATGAACGAACTAACGACCTTACATGAGGCCATCACCGCGTCCATCAAGGCCGCGATTCCTCAGTTTGAAACTGTTGGCGCTTATGCGGCAGCGGACCAATCCACAGTTCTACCCGCATTGTTCTACACCATCACCAGCCTTGAGCCTGGAGTTGATCCAGGTGATGGACGTACGGGCATCATTGCAAGTTTCGAGGCACGCATTCTGGTCGACCCCGCTCACCCGCATGCCCCTTTGTTGGCGGTCACGCTGGCGACCGAACTTACGGTGTTGCTGCGCAAACAGTTCTGGGCGCTGGATTTTGTTGAGGAGGCCTCAGTTGTTCGGGCGGTGCCTGCTGCTGCAGCGCCCACATCGATCTGGTTGGTGCAATGGCAGCAACTGTTGCGCCTGGGCATTACACAATGGCCGTGGCCCGATCAGCCGGGTCCGTTGGCCTTTGCCTTCAGTCCTGACACGGGCCTCGGTAACGAAGACCGCTATCAGCTACCGGAGGATCTGGCATGAGCTACGCCAGTGCAGCCCATGATCGAATGCTGGCGGCGTTGGTCATCCCCTGTCGGGTGGTTGCGGTCGATCTTGCCGCCGCGAGAGTACGGGTTTCCGATGGGGCTGGCTGGACCAGCACCTGGGTTCGCTGGCACAGCCTGGCCGCAGGCAAAGCGCGGCATTGGCGTGCGCCAGGTCTTGATGAGCAAGGTGTGCTGGTCAGCCCAAGCGGTGAGCCCGCGCAAGGTACTTTCATACCTGGTTTGTACGGTAACGCTGGCGATCAGCCGGACAATCGCGAACACGTCGAAGTCTGGCGCTTCCCCGATGGCGGCTCGCTGATCTACGACTGGCAGGCCAGTAGCTACACCATCGACCTACCGGGTGGCACCCTGACCCTCAAGGTTGGTGGCAGTTCAGCCGTGGTCACCGCCGACTCCATTGCCGCCAAAGCCACCAGCATTTCCTTGACTGGCGAGGTGCAGATCAACGGGATGCTTCGGGTAACCGGCGACATTCTCGGCGGCGGAAAAATCATCGACACCGGTGGCAACACCGCTAACCACAAGCATTGAACCCTGCCCGCCGACGCGGGCTTTTTTACGCCTGGAGAAATCATGGCCACGCTAATGAAGGAGTAACCCGATGATCGGAGTGAATCGCCGTACCGGCGCATCGCTATCGGGCATCGAGCATGTGCGCCAATCCATTGAAGACATCCTGACGACCCCGCTGGGCAGTCGGCGCATGCGCCCGGACTATGGCAGCCAGCTGCGCCGTTTTGTCGACTTGCCGGTTAACGAGGGCTGGAAAAGCGCGGTGCAGGCAGAAGTCGCGCGCTGCCTCGGACGCTGGGAGCCGCGCTTGAAACTGGAGCGAGTCAGGGTGATCGCAGTGGTCGGTGGCCAGATCACCTTGCAGTTGACTGGGGTCTACCTGGCGCAAGCCACCACTCTGGAGGTCGTCGCATGATTGACCTGTCCCTGTTGCCGCCGCCCGATGTGCTGGAAACGCTTGAATTTGAAACGCTGTATCAACAGGTGTTGGGCCATTTTCGCCAGCAAATGGGCGATCAGTGGACTGCACTGTTGGAGTCCGATCCAGTGGTCAAGCTGCTGGAAGTAGCTGCCTACCAGAAGATGCTGGGGCAGGCTCGGGTCAATGACGCGGCCAAAGCAAGCCTGCTGGCCTATGCCAAGGGCGCCGATCTGGACAACCGCGCCGCTGATTATGGTGTGCAGCGCCTGATCATCAGTGCGGCCGATCCCGATGCCATGCCCCCTGTGGCGGCGGTCATGGAGGGGGACGCCGGGCTGCGGTACCGCACGCGGTTATCGCTGGAGGCCTTGTCGGTTGCCGGCAGTCGTGGCGCCTACGAGTTTCATGGGTTGAGTGCGTCGGCCCAGGTCGCCAGCGTGTCGGTGGACTCGCCAACGTTCACAGGGGTGCAAGTCAGTGCTGCGCTGCAGACGCAGCTACCTCCCGGAGCGATTGTGCTGGTCTGTGACTATGAGGCCGGCCTGTTCCAGCCCTTGCCGGGTGACGTGTCGCTGGCCGTACTGCCCCGGATCGACAGCCCGGTGCCGGGTGACGAGCTGGTGAGGACGGTGCAGGCTGCGTTGTCCGCCGAAGATGTGCGGCCGCTGACGGATCGGCCGCGCGTGCAGTTGGGCGAGCCAACGCCATTCAAGGTGGAGGCGATCCTGGAGTTGCAGGCAGGCCCCGATCCTGAGGTGGTCCAGGCGGCTGTGCGGATGAGCCTCGGTAAGGCCATTGCCGAGGCACGACGCCTGGAGGGGCAGTTGCCAATGTCGGCTATATACGCTGCCTTGCATGTAACGGGCGTGAGCCGGGTCAAATTGATCCAGCCGGTCGCCGACGTGACCAGCGACAAGCGTCATTTTCCCAGTTGCAGTGGCATCGAGCTAACCGTCGAGGTGGTGGCATGAGCCTGCTACCGCACAACGCCACGCCCCTGGAACAAGCGCTTGAAGCTGCCTGTGATCTGGGTATCGACCCTGGGATTATCCGCGGCGTAGCCGACTCGCAGCGCTGCCCGACGAACTTCCTGCCGTGGCTGGCCTGGGCGATGAAAGTCGATGGCTGGGAGGTCGCCGAATCCGGGGAGCAACAGCGCGCCCTGATTCGTGAGGCGATCCCGCTGCACAAGACCAAAGGCACCGTAGGCGCGGTGCGCCGGGTGCTCAAGGCGGTGCGGGTCAATTCCGACTTCAAGGAATGGCAGCAGATACCGGGAGCCGCACCGTACACGTTCCAGCTGACCGCCTGGGCCAACAACAACCGGCCCGGCGAGGGCTCGATTATTTCGCCGCAACTGTACGCCCGGCTGCGTGCCCTGGTCGATGCCGCGAAGAATGAGCGTAGCCATTATGACTTTCGCCTGGGTGCCCGCTTTGATGGCGGCTTTCGGCTGGGCAATGCCACACAAATGCGTGCGGTGCAGCGGCGGTCGATGGACGCCCGGGTGGTCCCGGTTGATCCGGCCGTCCAGGGCCTGCAGATGGCCAACGTGTCAAACCTGCGTGCGGTGGTTCGACGTTCCGTCGAGGCGCTGGGCGTTCCGATCAACGCTGAGCACGGCCTGCAGATCGCCAATGCGACACGGGCCCGCATTGTCGTGCGCGGCACGATGGAGGCTGTTCTATGAGTATCCCGCTACAACCTGTGATTACCAAGGCCGGCCTGGCCGCGATCTGGCGGGCCGACAAAACCGGCCTGGCCGCCGAGATCACCCATATCGTCCTTGGTACCTCGGGCTATACGCCGAACACCGAGCAGAAAAGCCTGATCGCGCAAACCGCCAAATACCCTGTTTCCGGTGGTGAGCGCTTGGGTAACACGCAAATCCACCTGACTGCCGTCGCCGATGGTGACCGGGCGTTCTGGGTGCGCGAAATCGGCTTTCTGCTGAGTGACGGCACGCTGCTGGCGGTGTGGTCGCATCCCACCGAGGCGCTGGCCTACAAGCCCGCCGGTACTGACTTGCTGCTGGCCTACGACCTGTCGCTGGCCGCGCTGCCAGCTAACAGCGTCACTATTGTCAGCGGTGCAGCAGGGCTCAATCTGACCTTGGCGGCGCCGCTCGCGGCCCAGGCTTCGGCGTTGATTGCCGAGCAACTGCGCAGCATGCAGCAGCAGGATCGCCTGGACGATCACGAAAAGCGTCTGCGGATCGATGGCGAGCAGATCGCCAATTTGCGGGTGCGCATGAAGGTCGTCGAGCAACGCCAGAGCGATGACCATGATGGCCTGCTCAGTGCGGTGGTCAGCAACGCGGCGGCGCTGATCGCTCTGCAAACCCTTGTTGTTCAACAAATCCATGGAGCATAAGACCGATGAGTCTTGAGACTGATGTCGCCAACCTGGTGACGAAAACTACTGATTTGATTACCTACTTCAATGGCAAGAAGGCGGGTATTGACGCGGCTGTGTCGGCGGCGGTCGCGGCGGCGCCGAGCATTTCCCGAGCTTTCTTTGTCGATAGCCAGTTGGGTAGCGATGACAACCTCGGCACTTCCGCCAGCCCGTTCAAGACTCTGGAGGCAGCTATCAAGGCAGTGCCAGCGGGGGGGCGGGCGGACGTGACCCTGCAGCGCGACTACACCTTGAGTGCTCACGTTGTGCTGAGCGGCCGCAAACTGGTGGTGCGTGGTGAGCCCGGGGCCGGGCGCAAGCTGATCCTCAACGAGTTTCAGGTCGACAACGACGGTACCGTGAACCGACGAATGGGCTCCTTCTGGCAAGGCGGTGAGTCTGCAGTTGAACTCGTCAGCCTGACGCTGAGTCTTCCGGCCACTACGCCCGGAGATAACACCGCTTACTACGCGTTGAGTTTCGGTAGCGGCAGTTCGGCACCCGCCGTAAACCAATTGCGCCTTTACAACCTGACTTTCGAGCTGCGCGGCGCGTTCCTTGGCACCCTGATGGGCCCAGGTTCAGTGTTGTTTCAGCTGGCCCTCGTCGGTACATCGCTGCCGGCAAGTTTGAATGGCCGACTCATCCCCGGTATTGCCGCAGGTACCGAGTCGAAAACCCTCAGTCACGTCATTACCAACCTTGCCACCCTGTGAGACAAGCATGCAAAAAGAATTCTTGAACGTCGTCCATGGCGGACTTTCTTACGTGGGTTATGCGTTCGATAACCTCCCTTTGCCAGCGGCCCTGTTGGCGGCGCAGCAACAAATCGATCAAGTGGCCGATCAGGCCCGCACTGCTGTCATTGGTGATCCTCTGCGCGTCGTCGAGTATCAGTTGGCCGAGCACGAAGCAAAAGCCTTCGCGGCAACGGGTTTCGAGGGTGACACGCCGCCCGCCGTGCAGGCCTGGGTCGAAGCTGCCGGGCTGGAACCGCGCGCAGCCGCCGAAAGCATCCTTGCAGAGGCGCAGGCCTGGCAGGGCGCGTTGTACGCCATCCGGGCCGCGCGTCTGAAGGGCAAGCAGGCGGTGCTCAAGGCGACCAGTCATGAACAGGCTGAGGGCTTTGCCGATACGGCCATCGCCACTATCCGCGCCAGCGTGGTCGGCGTCGGTAACGCCTGATCACTACACGCGTCCCTTGAGCGCCCCGACCTTCGGGGCGTTTTCATTTTTACAACTCACCGGGAGGTGACGGCATGAGTAGTGTGGATCTATCGGCGCTGCCCGCGCCGCAGGTGCTGGAGGACCTCGACTTTGAGGCGATCTTCCAGGCTGACCTGGCGACCTTCCGCTCGCATATGGGCGACAACTGGGACGCATCACTGGAAAGTGACCCGGTGAGCAAGCTGCTGGAAGTCGGTGCTTATCGCAAACTGCTCAACCGCGCGCGGGTCAACGATGCGGCCAAGGCACTGCTGCTGGCGTATGCACAAGGTGCCGACCTGGACCAGCTGGCAGCCAATGTGCAGTTGCAGCGCTTGGTCGTGCAGGTGGAAGACCTGAGCACGGTGCCGCCGACGTTCCAGGTGCTTGAAGAGGACGACGCGCTGCGCGAACGGGTGCAGCTGGTCTATGAAGGGCTGACCACTGCAGGCCCGCGCAACAGCTACGTGTTGCACGCCCGCAATGCTTCAGGGCAGGTGGCAGATGCCACGGCTGAGAGTCCTGCACCGGCCCAGGTCGTGGTCACTGTATTGGCGCTTGAGGGCGATGGCGGGGCCGGGGCCGATTTGCTGGACACCGTGCGGCTGGCTCTCAATGACGATGATGTGCGTCCTGTCGGCGACCGCCTGGCCGTGCAAGGTGCGACGATCCTGCGCTTTCGCATCGATGCTGTGGTGCACATGAGTGGCAGTGGTCCGGAGATCGAGGCGACGCTCGCCGAATGCAAACGCCGGCTGCAGGACTGGATCAATCCACGCCGCCGCCTGGGCGTCGAGGTGTCGCGCTCGGGGGTCGACGCCCAATTGCATATCAATGGCGTCAGCCGGGTCGATCTGAACAACTGGAGCGACATCCGCCCGACCCAGGCGCAAGCGGCCTGGTGCGAAGGGATCACCGTGACGCGGGGGAGCTGAGATGGACAGCCTGCTGCCGCTCAACAGCACTGAACTCGAACGCGCCATCGAAACGGCTGGCGCCGAAACCACTCCGATTCCACTACGCAGCCTGTACAACCCGGACACCTGTCCGGCGCACCTGCTGCACCAACTGGCGTGGGCCTGGTCGGTGGATCGCTGGGACGAAACCTGGCCTGAGGCAATCAAACGCTCGGTGATTCGTTCGGCGTTCCACGTGCATGCGCATAAAGGCACCATCGGCGCGTTGCGCCGGGTGGTCGAGCCTTTCGGTTACCTGATTGAGGTTGAAGAGTGGTTCCAGACTCAGCCTCAGGGCGTACCGGGCACCTTCGCCCTGAAGATCGGTGTATCCGATGCAGGCATCAGCGAGCAGACCTATCAAGAGCTTTCCTGGCTCATCGATGACGCCCGGCCGGTGAGCCGACACATGACCGGGTTGGTCATCAGCCTGGAAAGCATTGGAGCGTTGCACCTGGGCTCCGCGGTCTACGACGGCGACGAGCTCGACGTCTATCCCCCTCACGCTGCTGATATCGAGGTTACCGGCTCAGTCGGGCGCGGTGGACGCGAGCACATCATTGACTATCTGGACGTTTATCATGGTTGATCAAACCTCTCAGTTTTACGCGATCCTCACTACGGTAGGAGCCGCGAAGCAGGCCAATGCGGATGCCCTGGGCATTCCCTGGAAAATCACGCAAATGGCCGTTGGTGACGGCAACCCGGCCGGATTGGAAAACCCGGCACTACCGATGCCCGATGCCAGTGCGCGCGCCTTGCTCAACGAGTGGCGACGGGCACCGCTGAACCAGCTCAAAGTGGACGACAAGAACAGCGCGGTCATCGTCGCCGAGCAGGTGATCCCGGCCGATGTCGGCGGACGCTGGATCCGCGAGCTGGCGCTGTACGATGCCGACGGCGACATGATCGCGGTAGCCAACTGCGCACCGACCTACAAACCCTTGCTCAATCAGGGCTCAGGGCGTACCCAGGTGGTACGGATGAACCTGATTGTGAGCAGTGCCAGTAATGTGCAGCTCAAGATTGATCCGAGTGTTGTGCTGGCGACCCGTGAATGGGTGACTGAAGAGCTGGCCAAGCAGGACTTCAAGCACTCGGTACTCGTCGCCACTACGGCGGCCATCACCCTGAGTGGTTTGCAGTCTGTCGACGGCGTGGCGTTGTCAGCCGGTGCGCGGGTGCTGGTGAAGAACCAGGCTGCCGCCAAGGACAACGGCCTGTATCTGGTGGTTGCGGGCGGCGCCTGGACGCGCTGCAGCGATGCAGACACCAGCGCCAAGGTAACCCCCGGTATGTTGGTACCGGTGGAAAAGGGCACCATTAACGCTGACAGTACTTGGCAGTTGGTGACCGACAGTCCGATCACCCTGGGTGTCTCGGCGCTGGCTTTCGAAATGGCGTTCGGGCGCACGGGCGTTGCGGCCGGGAGTTACCGTAGCGTTACGGTAGATGCATACGGCCGTGTAGTAGCCGCGACCAATCCGACCACAGTGGCTGGCTATGCCCTAACCGACGTGTACACAAAGGGCCAGATTGACCAAGCGATAGCACTTAAAGCGAACTTGGCGAGTCCGGTGTTTACTGGCGCGCCCTCTGCCCCGACAGCAGCGGTGGGGACCAATACAGGCCAACTCGCAAACACGGCTTTCGTTCAAGCGGCAATTGCAGCCCTGGTTGCGTCATCGCCAGAGGCGCTCGACACGCTGAAGGAACTGGCATCAGCCATTGGCAACGATCCGAACTTTGCTACCACGATGGTCAACCAATTAGCCCTCAAGGCACCTTTGGCAGGTCCGATATTTACAGGAGATCCGAGAGCGCCAACGCCCGCAATTACGGATAACGATACTTCGGTTGCTACAACAGCCTTTGTACGTAACCTACTAGCGCGTTATGGGCTAGCTACCAGTAACGCTTTTATTTGGACCGGTAATATTGACCTGATTATTGAGACAGGCCTCTATACATCCAATAATGACACCACGGGCACACGACCGAAGCATCCGACGTTAGGGATAGAGATTATTGGCGGTATGCTTTTTCACATGGAGCGGAACGTCTCGACCTGTGCGTTGCAAATTTGGGAGTCGATTACTTCTGGGGTGGGCACACCGCTCGGCGGTCTCACGTTTAAGCGGTCACGATTGGCATCAGGCGTTTGGACGGATTGGGAGGAACTGATCACCTCTCGCCATCTACCATTTAGGGGGGTTCGCTCAATTACTGCGCTAGGGGCGTCCACTTGGGTCGTTCCACAAGGTGTCAATTCTGCGTGGGTCGAAGTAATCGGAGGAGGCGGCGGCGGTGGCCGATTTTTGAATGGCGGCGGCGGCGGTGGCGGAGGAGGGCGCTCTAGGCGACTGGTTTCAGGTTTGGTGCCTGGTGCAACAATTGCAGTTGTAGTCGGCGCGGGTGGGACAGGGCGCATAGAAAGTAACGGTGACGGTGAAAGTGGCGGGTCGTCATCCTTTGGCGCGTACCTCAGCGCTTCTGGCGGTGGCGGTGCATCGAAATGGTTCGGCGGCAGTGGCGGCATCGGCATTGGTGGCGACGTAAACGACACACTTGGCCCAGGCCATCACAGTACACGGCATGACAACAACTCTCTCGGAGGAACTTCCTCTAACTACGGAGGCGGCCACGGTGGTGGCGCGCGTGGCGGAGGTTCGGGTAGTGGTGCGACCGGATGGCCGGGTACTTCTGGAACTGTGCCCGGTAGCGGTGGTGGTGGCGGAAACGAAAATGGTAATGGCGGTGACGGTTCGGCTGGCCGCGTGACGATCTGGTGGTGATTATGTGGGCACGAATTGAAAGAGGAATTGTCGTCGAACTGACCGACCTCGACCCCGAAGGACGATTTCACCCGGATTTAGTCTGGACGCCTTGTACCAGTGATGTAGCGGTGGGGTGGTTGCTGCAAGCGACCGGCTTCGCAGCGCCATTTATCACTGTAGATGATCAGGTGGCGGCCGCCAGACATTGGCGTGATAGCGAGATTCTTCGCAGCGAATGGATTGTGGCCCGTCACCGCGATGAAAAGGACATGGGGCTGACCACAACGTTGTCGGCAACTCAGTTCAAGGAACTGCAGGTGTTTCGACAGCAACTGCGCGATTGGCCAACGGCCTTAGTCTTCCCCAGCGTTTCTAGCAGGCCCTTGGCACCCTCCTGGCTTGCCGAACTGACTCAATAAAGCCCCGCACCGCCGGGGCTTTTTCTTACCTGTAACAAACCCCTTGAAGGCCCCGCACTGCGGGGCCTTCGCATATATGGAGATTCAAACATGAGTGGATTCTTCCACGGCGTTACCGTTACCAACGTTGACACCGGCGCACGCTCCATCACGCTGCCTTCTTCCTCGATCATCGGTTTGGTCGACACCTTTACCGAAGGCCCAACCGCCACGGCCAAGGCCAACGACCTGGTGCTGATCACCAGCGAACGTGAAGCCATCGCCGCGTTCGGTGCCAATGCAGCAATTACCAAAGCCTGCCAGGCCATCTACAGCCGAACCAAGGCGGTCATCGTCGCCTGTGGCGTGGCCAAGCTGCAGGACGCTGCTGAACAGACTTCGGCAATCATCGGCGGTGTATTGGCCGACGGTAAACGCACCGGTCTGCAAGCGCTGCTCGACGGCAAAAGTCGCTTCAACGCCCAACCGCGCCTGCTGGTGACCCCCAAGCACAGCGCGACCCAGGCTGTCGGTACTGCGCTGGTAGCGCTGGCCGACAAGCTGCGTGGCCTGGCCATTCTCGATGGTCCGAACACCACCGATGAAGCAGCGATTGCCTATGCCGAGAACTTCGGCGCCAAGCGTGCCTTCCTGGTCGATCCGGGGGTGCAGTACTGGGACACCAGCGCAGACGCCACCGTCGACGCACCGGCCTCGGCCTGGGTCGCCGGTCTGTTTGCCTGGACCGATAGCGAGTACGGCTTCTGGGCGTCGCCATCGAACAAGGAGTTTGTCGGCCTCACCGGGACCAGCCGCTCGATCGAGTACCTGGACGGCGACGCCAGCTGCCGGGCAAACCTGCTCAACAACGCCAATATCACCACCATCATTCGTGATGACGGCTACCGCCTGTGGGGTAACCGCACGCTGAGCAGCGATCCGAAATGGGCCTTCGTCACCCGCGTGCGAACCATGGACATCGTCATGGACGCGATTCTCTACGGCCACAAGTGGGCGGTCGACCGCTCGATCACTGCCACCTACGTCAAGGACGTGACCGAAGGCCTGCAGGCGTTCATGCGTGATCTCAAAGCCCAGGGCGCAATCATCAACTTCGAAGTGTTCGCCGATCCCGAGCTGAACACCGCCAGCCAGCTGGAGCAGGGCAAGGTGTACTGGAATATCCGTTTCACCGACGTGCCGCCAGCAGAAAACCCGAACTTCCGGGTCGAGGTTACCAACCAGTGGTTGACCGAAGTCCTCGACCAAGCCGCTTAATCAAGGAGCAACAACCATGGCAATGATTCCCGAAACCCTGGCAAACCTGAACCTGTTCGTCGATGGCGTCAGTTTTCAAGGCGATGTCCCCAGCCTGACCCTGCCCAAGCTGACCCTGAAGATGGAGGAGCACCGTGCCGGCGGCATGGACATGCCCATCGAGCTCGACATGGGCATGGAAAAGCAGGAGGCCGGTTTCGTCACCACCGGCGTACGCCGCGAGTCGCTGAAGTTCTTCGGTCTGGCCGACGGCTCTTCTTTCAACGGTACCTTCCGCGGTGCGTTCAAAGGCCTCAAGGGGCGTATCACGCCGGTCATCGTGACCCTGCGCGGGGCCCTGAAAGAAGTCGACATGGGCGACTGGAAGGCTGGTGACAAGGCTGAGATCAAACACAACGTGGCGCTGACCTATTACAAGCTGGAAGTGGACGGTCGTCCGGTTTACGAAATCGATCCGCTGGGCATGAAGCGCGTCATCAACGGTGTCGACCAGCTCGCCGCCCAACGTTCGGCCCTGGGCCTGTAAGGAAACTCCATGAATCAGGCAAACAACACACCGAGCTGGTTGAACGTGAGCGCCGAGCGCGTGGTCGTGACGCTCACCAAGCGTTCCGAGGCCAACGGCGTACAGGTCGACAGCCTGTCGCTGCGCGCCCCCACGGTGCGTGACATTCGTGCCGCGCAATCGACAGCGAACAGTGACGATGAACAGCGTGAGCTGAACCTCTTCGCCTCGCTGGCCGAAGTGGGTATCAAGGACCTCGAAGGGCTTGCCCTGAAGGACTACAGCCGCTTGCAGGCCGGGTATTTTCGTCTGGTGCAAGACGACGAGGTTTGACCCCGCCGTGCAGAGGGCGGCGGCAAGGCGGCTCGCCAAAGAGCTGAACTTTTGCGCCGCCGAAATCATGACCATGTCGTTCAACGACATGGTCTGGTGGCTCACGGATTAAGCCTGTGGCTTGGCTATAGGGGAATCGGATGGCGAGCAATCTGGAAGTGAACCTGCAGCTCGGTGCCTCCGTCACCTTCACGGTGGGCATCGCGTTCAAGGCGGTCGAAGACCGTATCAAGAAAAATACCAAGGTACTGGAGAACATATTCGCCGAAGTCTTTCGCCTGCGTAACGAGGCGAAGCCTGTGCCGAGCACGGGTGTTAATGGGGAAGGTGAGTTGCGACCGTACCTGAACGCAACGCTCAACCTGCTTCAGCAGCAACTCGTTGCGCTACGTCAGCAACGTCCGGTAGTGGTGTCAGTGAGCCAGGCTGGTGCTGCGGCAAAGGCGGTAACACCTGAGCGGGACAACCTGAAGGTTTTCGAGGACCTTCCGGTGCTCGGCCAGGCGGTAAAGGTTGGCAAGGCGTTGGTGCTGCCAACGCAAATCAGCGCGCAGTACCAGAAGATCACCCGCGATATTGCAATCAGCGCGGGAGTGGCCGATGGCGATGAACCTTCGGCGAAAGAGCAGGAAGTGATCGGCACCGTCAGTGCGATCAATGAGGCAACCGGGATGGAGCGTAACCAGGCGGCCACATTGATCAAACAGCTGTACGACTCCGGCATGGGGCTGGATCAGGCCCTGGCGTACGCTCCTGTGGCGGCAAAGTTTTCGGTTGGGCAGGATGCCTCGACTGACGACACGGCGCACTTGATCGGCGAGTTGCGAAACAACCCGAAGATCAAAAAACCGGCTGACCTGGAAAAGGCGCTGGAGCATATCGTGCTCCAGCGCAAAGGGACGGGCGAGGGCGTTGCTGACAGCTTGACTGCTTCACAGAATCAGGGCTTGAACACGGCGCTCAACAGTACTCAGCCCCAGGCGTCCAGTGGGATTCTCGACAGGGACCTGATTGCGCGCCGTGGCACTTCTGATCGACGCTTGAGCGAAGCGTCCGATGCGGTCGATGACTCGCTACGTAGCTTTGGCGATTCCATTCGGCCGTTGTCGGACGGACTGGCCGAGGGTGTTACCGCGACGGCAAAAGCATTTACCGGTGCCCCGGATGCGATCAAATGGCTGATCGCGGGGGCCACTGTGCTTGGCACGACCTTCATGCTGTTCAAAGGCGGAACGGTCGTTCAGAACCTCTTGAATAAAGTACGAGAGCGATTGCCGGGCGCGTCGAGGCCGGAGACGGTCAGTGGTGGCTCGGAGCCGGGTAGCGACCTGTCGAACATGTTCGCATTCAGCGATCCGCTCAATGTGTTCGTGGTCAACGCCAGCGATATCGGTTGCTGTGTCGGGCACAAGAGGCGCGAGCAAAGACGCTCGCCGCAGAGCAGGCGAAAGGGTTCGCAACGCAGGACGCCACAAAGTAAGACACCACGCAGCAGGACGTCGCAAAGCAAGGCACCACAACGTCAGACGCCTTCAGCGGGGCCACCGGAGCGTTCGCGTTCACCCGCGCCGCCGACCATACCGTCGGCCCCGGTCAGTACCGTTGGCAAGATCGGCGCCGCGATCAAGGAGGTTCGTGGCCCGGCTTTTCTAGAGGCTGGTATCAAGACCGTCGCCACCTTCGTGAGTGCCGAAACCCCGGAAGAAAAGGCCGAGGGCTACGGTGCAGCCGCTGGCGGTCTGGTGGGGTCGGTCGTTGGTGGCGTGATCGGTGCGTTCGTCCCGGTGATCGGAGTCTCCATCGGCGCCTTGCTCGGTGGTATGGCGGGCGATGCAATCGGTGGCTGGCTGGGCAAGCGCAAGGCGTCATCCGGCGAGGAGCCGGTAGCGGCCGCCAAACCAGCTGACAACAGCCTAGCTGCAGCCGCACAACCGGGAGATGTGGTGCGCTCGCTGGTGAGTGCCGTGCCCACGGCTGAATCACCGTCAACTCTGGCCAACGCTGGCCCTGCGCTGGCCCAGCCGCAACAGATCAGCCAACAGTTCACATTCACCCCCAACATGCCCATCACCGTTCAGGGCAGCGTCACCGACCCCATGCTGCTTGCCCAGAACCTGCAAGCCATGGTCCGCCGGGAACTTGAGGAGCTGATGCGCATGGCGACATCTCGTCAGCTATCCGACGTGCCCCATGTCTACGTCTAAGGAGAACCCATGGCTTACCTGCAACAGTTACAGTCTGCCCTGAGTTCCGTGGTGAAGGCCGGGCAGGAGGGGCGCCAGAGCATCGACAAGATGCTGGCACCGATGAACAGCGCGGTCAGTGACATCACCGGCGTGGTTACCGAGCTCGAAGCCATTCCCTTTGTCGGGCCGGTGATCGGGGCAAAGCTGCAACGCACGATGCGCGCCATCGATACTGCGCAAAACACCGTCAAGAAGGTTGTGGACACATACGATAAGGGTGTTGCGGCGGTGGTACGGGTTCAGGGACAGGTCAAGGCATTCGACGATCAGTTGGCCAAGGCTGCGGCGAAGATCAACCAGGTGGCTGGCAAGATCAGTCCATCGCTGGCCAATATCCTGCCCACTGGCAGTTTCGCGCCCGAGGTCACCCCGGCTGCGGAAGCGGTCAAACCTTTTCCTCATTTGTTGATCCTGCAACCGCTGGATGGCGTGTCACCGGGGTACTACTTCAACCTCGATACCGCAGCCTTCGAAGAACTTCGCCGCCAGACCAGCTTTCGCTGGGTTGGCCAGGAGCGTCTGACGCGCAGTGCTGCCCAGCAGGGGGTGAGCCTGGGTGAGGAAAAAATCAACATCAGGGGCGCAGTGTTCCCGGCGCTTAAAAGCGGTCTTGGCCAGTTGCAGACATTGCGCAGTTTCGGACGTTTGTTGCGGCCAATGAGCCTGGTCACCGGATACGGTCAGGTGCTGGGCAACTGGTGCCTGACCGGCATCGATGAAGAGCAGAGCTACCTTCTGGCGGGTGGAATCCCGCGTAAACAGGCATTCACATTGGAGTTTGTGAGCTATGGCGACGACCTGCAGAACCTCTGACGGCGACGTGCTCGACACCTTGTGTCAGCACTACTACGGACACCTGAACGGCAGCGTCGAAGCGGTGCTCAATGCCAATCAGGGCCTGGCCGACGAACCCCAGCCGTTTCGCGCCGGGGTCCTGATCCAGCTACCGCAGCTGGTTGCAGCCAGCGACGCCACGGTCCAGCTATGGGATTGACGCCGCCGTCACAGGTTCCGCCACCAGACCCCGCCGCGTGCGGGGTCTGCTTTTCTGGAGCATGAGTCATGCAACCTGAATTTCGCATCGTTGCCGACGGCAGCGACATCACCGCCGTGATCAACGACCGATTGTTGCTGCTGCGCACCTCCGACAAACCAGGAATGGAGTCGGACGATTTCGAGCTGCGCATCGATGACCGTGACGGCGCCGTGACCTTGCCCGCACGTGGGGCGCTCATCGAGATTCACCTCGGCTACGCCGGCCAGACCCTGACCCGTCTGGGGCGCTACACCGTGGATGAAGTCGAGCTGTCCGGGCCTCCCGACAGTGTGATTATTCGTGGCAAGGCCAGCGACATGCGCGGTACTGGCAAAACCATACGCAGCGGCAGCTGGGAGAATGTCCCGTTGCAGCAGATCGTGCGCGATATCGCTGCGCGCAATGGTTGGCAGCCGGCGTGTCCGGTGCTGACCAGGGTGCAGCGGGTCGATCAGTTCAACGAATCCGATTTCAATTTCATCACGCGTCTGGCCAAGCAGTACGACTGCACGGCCAAGATCGGCGACGGCACGTTGTTGGTGTTGCCGCGCCAGGGTGGGCAGAGCGCAAGTGGTAAAGCCCTGGGCGTTGTGCGCTTGCGGCGTTCGGATGTCACGCGTTGGCAGTTTCGTCTGGCTGACAAGGGTACCTACAAGGCCGTGCAGAGCCGACATCAGGACAAGCGCAGCGGCCAGCTCAAGGTGGTCGACCTGGCCAACGCCGAAGCACCGCAGGGGCTGGCGCCGGTTCATACCGACCGTCATCTCTACCCGGACCAGGCGTCGGCGCAGCAGGCGGCCAGGGCCAAACTGGCGGCACTCAATCGCAGCACGGCCAATGTTCGCCTGGACATGCCAGGGCGTACCGATCTGTTTACTGAGCGATCGGTCGATCTGCAGGGCTTCAAGAGCGGACTTGATGGCGAGTACCTGGTGGAGACGGTGGAACAGGTGTTCAGCGCTTCCGGCTGGACAACAACAGTCGAGTGCAACGGTGGCAAGCAGGGTAAAGCCCGGGCCAAGGGTAATACACCGCGTAAGGCTGAGGTTACGCGTTGAAGGACGTTGCCATACAGGCGAGGTAGATATGGAAATAACTGAGAAGACGCTGTTGTTGATTTTCCCCAACGCCCGCCAGCAAGCGGGCGTTTTTGTGCCTGCCTTGAACGCCGCGATGCAGCGCTGGGAAATCGATTCCCCGCGTCGCATAACGGCCTTCCTGGCACAGATTGGCCATGAGTCGGGGCAGTTGCGCTATGTGAAGGAACTGGGCAATGACCGCTACCTGTCGCGCTATGACACCGGCAGCCTGGCCCTGCGTCTGGGGAATAGCCCGGAAGCCGATGGCGACGGTCAGCGGTATTGCGGCCGCGGTCTGATTCAGGTCACCGGGCGCAACAATTACCGTGCCTGCAGCATGGCACTGTTCGGCGATGAGCGGTTGCTGGAGCTGCCACAGCTACTGGAGCAACCGCGTTGGGCAAGTGAGTCGGCGGCCTGGTTCTGGCATTCGCGCGGGCTCAATCAACTGGCCGACCGCGGTGAGTTCAACCGTATAACCCGTCACATCAATGGCGGGCTCAATGGCCTGGAGGATCGCCTGAAACTCTGGGCGCGGGCCCGTGAGGTGCTGTGTTGAAGCGCTTGCAGGCCGGAGTGCTGATAGCGCTGTTGCTGCTGGTTGCAGGATTGACCTGGCAGCTTCAGGCCTGGCGTTACGGCGCTATGTTGGCGCAGCAGGCGCAGGCCCATGCCGAGGAGCGCCAGCAACAGGCTCAAGCCCTGGCGCGCCTGCAGCGTGACGAACGTCAGCAACGCCGGGTGCTGGAGCAACAGATAGAGGCCACTGACCAATCCCATTACCAGGAGTTACTCGATGCTCAACAGGCTCAAGCTCGTTTGCGTGACCGCCTGGCTACTGCCGATCTACGGCTGTCAGTCCTCCTTGACCCCAGCGCCGCTCCCGGTCTGCCTGCCAGCGCCGGCACCGGCAGCCTGGATCATGACCCCGTACGCGCCCGACTTGACCCGGCGCATGCTCGACGAATTATCGCCATCACCGAACAGGGCGATCAGGGATTGATCGCCCTGCGCGCCTGTCAGGCCTATGTGCGCGCGCTACAGCGCTGAGGAGTTGTGCCAGGCGGTAGCTGGTGTAGGGTAGGCGACAGTCTTTCAAGGAGCTTGCCATGGACCCGATCACTGCGCTTTCCGCCCGCCTGGGCGAACACTTGCGTCGCTTCAATGCCCAGGTGAGCACCGCCGAATCCTGCACCGGCGGCGGCATCGCCGAAGCCATCACGCGGATTCCGGGCAGCTCGGCCTGGTTCGAGGCCGGTTACGTGACCTATTCCAATACGCAGAAGACCCGCCAACTGGGGGTGCCTGAAACCCTGTTCGCTCACGTCGGGGCGGTCAGCCAGGAGGTGGTCGAAGCCATGGTCCGCGGCGCCCAGGCCGCCAGTGGCGCTCGTTTTGCCGTGGCGGTCAGTGGCGTGGCCGGGCCGGATGGCGGATCACCGGCCAAACCGGTGGGTACCGTATGGCTGGCGTGGGCCGATGGCAGCCATGTCAGCAGCGAGCGCCGGCACTTCGACGGCGACCGCGACGAGGTACGCCGACAAACGGTAATCGCCGCGCTAGAGGGCTTGTTACAGCTTGGTGCAGAGTAAATCGCACGTCGGGGGTAGGCGGGAACAAAACCCTGTGGAATAATACTGGCTACTTATACAGGTGTTCTGGCCGTCAGGCCCTATCGATTACGTGAGGACTTCAATGGACGACAACAAGAAGCGCGCCTTGGCTGCGGCCCTGGGGCAAATCGAACGTCAATTCGGTAAAGGCGCGGTCATGCGCATGGGCGACCACGAGCGCCAGGCGATTCCGGCCATTTCCACCGGCTCCCTGGGCCTGGACATTGCCCTGGGCATTGGCGGTCTGCCAAAAGGTCGTATCGTCGAGATCTACGGCCCTGAGTCGTCCGGTAAAACCACGCTGACCCTGTCGGTCATCGCCCAGGCCCAGAAAATGGGCGCTACCTGTGCCTTCGTCGATGCCGAGCACGCTCTCGATCCCGAGTACGCCGGCAAGCTGGGTGTCAACGTTGACGACCTGCTGGTCTCGCAGCCGGACACCGGTGAACAGGCCCTGGAAATCACCGACATGCTGGTGCGCTCCAACGCTGTTGACGTGATCATCGTCGACTCCGTGGCTGCCCTGGTACCCAAGGCCGAAATCGAAGGCGAAATGGGCGACATGCACGTGGGCCTGCAAGCCCGTCTGATGTCCCAGGCGCTGCGTAAAATCACCGGTAACATCAAGAACGCCAACTGCCTGGTGATCTTCATCAACCAGATCCGTATGAAGATCGGCGTGATGTTCGGCAGCCCGGAAACCACCACCGGTGGTAACGCGCTGAAGTTCTACGCTTCGGTCCGCCTGGACATCCGCCGTACTGGCGCGGTGAAGGAAGGCGACGAAGTGGTCGGCAGCGAAACCCGCGTGAAGATCGTCAAAAACAAGGTGGCGCCTCCTTTCCGTCAGGCTGAATTCCAGATCCTCTACGGCAAGGGCATCTACCGCAACGGCGAGATCATCGACCTCGGCGTGCTGCACGGCTTCCTGGAAAAAGCCGGTGCCTGGTACAGCTACCAGGGCAGCAAGATCGGTCAGGGCAAGGCCAACTCGGCCAAGTTCCTTCAGGATAACCCGGAGATCGCTGCAACCCTCGAGAAGCAGATCCGCGACAAGCTGCTCAATGCAGGTGCTGTCGAGGCTGCTGGCAAGGCTGCTGCGGTTAACGCCGAGCCTGAAGACGAAGCCGAAACCGAAGCCGGCTACTGATCGTCCCCATGTCCGTCGTACTCGACACACCCGTCGCCGTAAGACGGACAGCCATGGACCTGCTCGCACGCCGCGAGCACGGTCGAGTCGAGCTGACGCGCAAATTGCGTCAGCGCGGCGCTCCCCCCGAATTGATTGATCAGGAACTCGACCGTTTGACGGAAGAAGGCCTGCTCAGTGAAGCCCGTTACCTGGAAAGCTTCATCAGCTACCGCTCGCGCTCCGGCTACGGCCCGGCGCGTATTCGCGAAGAGTTGAGCCAGCGCGGTCTGCAACGCGGCGACATCGACCAGGCACTGCGCGAGAGCGGTGTGGATTGGGCGGGGCAGTTGCAGGATGTCTGGCAGCGCAAGTTTTCCGGTCAGTTACCCACCGATCCGCGCACCCGCGCACAGCAAACCCGCTTTCTGGTCTACCGTGGTTTTTCCATGGAGATGATCGGCCGCCTGTTGAGCGGCCGAGGTCTGGACGACTAGTCGCTCATAACGCTCACGTGACCTTCAAGGCTTCACGCGCGCGTTGTGTGGTGTGCATCGCTTCAGGCTTGGCCCAGTTTTCCGACAGGTTGATGAAATCCACCAGTTCGCGCAGGCGCCCCTGGTCGCGACCATTGAAGGCGAAGGTTAGCCGCGTCAGGTGGCTGAACCGGGCTTCGTCGTGGTGTTCCCCTGCATACGCGTGTTGATGGTAGTGGCCGTTCAGACGCAGATCGGCAAAGCCCTCCTGCAGGTCGAGCAATGCGCCCTCGCTGAGCGGGTGGTGCATGCGGATCACAAACTGGTTTTTCAGCCAGCGGCTGGAGTGGTAATTGCGGTAGAACTGGTTGATTTCCTCCACGGCGTCTTCGGCACTCTGCACCAGGCGCAACAGTTTCAGGTCGCTGGGCAGGATGTAGCGGTTTTCTTCCAGCTGCCGGGTAATGAAATTCAGTGCGTCCTGCCAGAAGGTGCCACCCGGAGAATCCAGAAGCACCACTGGCACCAGCGGGCTCTTGCCGGTCTGGATCAGGGTGAGCACTTCCAGGGCTTCATCCAGCGTGCCGAAACCACCCGGGCACAGCACCAGGGCATCTGCTTCCTTGACGAAGAACAGCTTGCGAATGAAGAAGAAGTGAAACGGCAGCAGCTTGTCGGTGCCGTCTACAGTGGGGTTGGCGTGTTGCTCGAACGGCAGGGTGATGTTGAAACCCAGGCTGTGGTCGACACCTGCGCCTTCGTGTGCGGCAGCCATGATGCCGCCGCCAGCACCGGTGATGACCATCAGGTTGGAACGGGCCAGCGTTGCGCCCAGTTCCCTGGCCAACGCATACATGGGGTGTTCTATTGGGGTGCGGGCGGAGCCGAACACGGTGACTTTGCGTCGGCCCTTGTACTGTTCAAGGCTGCGGAAGGCATGATCCAGCTCGCGCAGGGCTTGCAGGGTGATCTTGGCGTTCCAGCGGTTGCTGTCGTCATGGGCCATGCGCAGGACGGTCAGCAGCATGTCGCGGTACAGCGGCAGGTTCGGGCTTTCAGGTGCAACCAGTTGCAGTTGTTCTTCCAGCTTGCTCAGGTCGATTCCGTGGTTCCTGAAGTGACTCGCTAGCAGTTCATTCGGTTGGTAAGGCATTCAACGTCTCCTTCTGCAGCAAAACCTCTGACCGGATCTGTTCAGGTCCGGCCGCGACACTGCGTGTGTCGCTGGCTGCCGTGGCTCGAGTGTGCGCCTCGAGCATTGCAGTAGACCTGCAAGGTCTTAGTGCAGTGGTGATGGGCTCTTTGTTGTTTTCGCTCGGCAATGCTAAGGCACGGCGTCAGCAGGCATCCCCCTGTGCGAGCCCTGAAACGGGCGGGCGCTTGCTATCAATCTAGACCCTGAAGGGTATTTATGCCGGACGGATCTTCGCGATATCAGCGTGGTGAGGCGTGGAATCAGACCGCTCGTCAGTCGGGATCCAATCCAGGCGTGGGTCTGGTTAACTGGAAGTCTGAGCGACTGTCGCGGTGCAGGGAGGCTGTCACATGCAACGGCTTAATCTGGAGCTCGATGCACAGCTGTTCGAGCAGCTCGAGCGCTCGGCCCAGGCCAATAACCTGAGCCTTGAAGAAGAGTGTCTACGTCGCTTGGGGGGAGGGGTGCGGCACTCACGTTACGTCCAGGCCCTGGTGGCTGAACTGCGCGCCGATGAAAAGCAGCGGCGCGACAGTGAGCAGGTCGCCTAGGCTTACTTGTTTGGTTTCACACCACAACTCTTGGCATCGAATGCCTGCTCACTGACCGGGCGGTTGGTCTTGTACTCGGTGAAACGGTAGGTCAGTACCGCACCTTTGGCCATCAACTGACGGTAGCCGGTGTTCTTGCAGACGCTGTCGCCCAATTGGCTGCGCACCCGGTTCGGGTCGGCCTTCATTTTTTCCGCGTGGCTGGGAAGCACGCTCAGGTGGTTGATCAGTTGCTTGCCTTCGACGGTGTAGCCCTGGTCGAGGATGTCTTCGTTGATCGCCCGCGGCGTGCCCACGCTGCTTTCAGTGGCAACTTTTTGCAGCATCTGGCTCAGCTCGTACTCCTGCTTGGAGGCCGCATTGGCAGCCAGGGGCAGGGCGAGCAGCAAGCTCAGGGACGGGGCGATGAAGCGCAACATGGGTTTCTCCTGGTTCGGTAACTGGCGATTGGACCGGCAACTGCGCACGGTGTTCCGTCACGCGCGAAGTCGTGGTGCCAGCGGGTAGCGACAGGCTGAGGATTATAGGGGAGTCGGCAGGCTGGCTGCACGGCAAATACCGTCTGCCCACGGGCGGGCTCTGATAAACTGTCGCGGATTTCCTGTCTTGCCGAGTCCGTGCAGTGCCATCCCTTTCCTGCCTATACAGTCTGCTGCCATGAGCCATGCCGTATCGCGCCTGCGCGCCGAGCGCCTGGCGCGCAGTGTCAAACCTTTCCTCGCGCGCGGATCCCGGGCGCCACGCTGCCCGCAGTGCCGGGTGATTTTCAGCCATTGCCTGTGTGCCTGGCGTCCGCAGATTCCATCCGATTCGGCCATGTGCCTGTTGATGCACGACACCGAGCCATTGAAGCCGAGCAATACCGGCTGGCTGATCGCTGACCTGATTGCCGACACCTCGGCGTTCGGCTGGCAGCGTACCTCCGTCGATGAGGCATTGCTGGCCTTGCTCGATCAGCCGCACTGGCAGCCTTACATCGTGTTCCCCGGTGAGTTCGTAGCGCCCGAGCGGGTGGTCAGCGAAGTAAAACGCGAGCCGGGCAAGCGGCCTTTGTTCATCCTCCTGGATGCAACCTGGACCGAGGCGCGCAAGATGTTTCGCAAGAGCCCGTACCTGGATCGCTTCCCGGTATTGAGCCTGCAGCCCGAGCAACTGTCGCGCTACCGTTTGCGCCGCTCCAAGCGAGACGATCATTTCTGCACTGCCGAAGTGGCGGCCATGTGCCTGGAGCTGGCCGGCGATCAGCGTGCCGCCGAAGCGCTGGATGCCTACCTGGATGTGTTCAGCACCCACTACCTGAGTGCCAAGCACCAGTGGTCAATAGATGAGCAGGATGCCGTCCACCAGCGTTTGCATACCTTCCTATAGTACAAGGGGCAGATAGCGCACATTGGGTCATAATGGGCAGGCTGGCGACCATTGCGTGCGTTCCGCGACCGGGTAATCAACTTGACCACCCGGTTCCGGCTCGGCATCCTTGGCGCCGATTCGGGCATATACAAGGCTTGAAACGCTGTTTTTCCTGGCCTTGAAGTGCCTTTTGGGTGTGCGGCAGTGCCGTTTACACCTTGAGTTGCCCGCCAGGCGCCTATTCTTCCTCCCTGCGCCTGCACAGAACAGGATCATTAGATCGATGGCCACGTACGAAATCCTGATTGCCGATGACCACCCGCTGTTTCGCAGTGCCCTGCGTCAGGCTGTAACCCTGGGCCTGGGGCCCGATGTTCGCCTGGTAGAAGTGGCGAGCATTGCAGAACTTGAAACCCGCCTCGCTGAAAAGTCCGACTGGGACCTGGTGCTGCTGGACCTCAACATGCCAGGGGCCTACGGTTTCTCCGGTCTGGTCCTGTTGCGTGGCCAGTACCCACAGATTCCGGTGGTGATGGTGTCGGCTCAGGAAGAAGCCGCTGTTGTGGTGAAGTCGCGCGAATTTGGCGCCAGTGGCTTCATTCCCAAGTCCAGCTCACTGGAAGTGATTCAGGAAGCGGTGAAAAAGGTCCTTGATGGTGACATCTGGTGGCCGCCACAGGCCTTTGAAAAAGTCGACGTATCGCCAGAAGCCAAGGCTGCCAGTGAGGGTTTGGCCAGCCTCACACCTCAGCAATTCCGCGTGCTGACCATGGTCTGCGAAGGCTTGCTGAACAAACAGATCGCTTATGAGTTGAACGTCTCCGAGGCGACCATCAAGGCCCACGTGACAGCGATTTTCCGCAAGCTGGGTGTGCGTACCCGGACTCAGGCTGCGTTGCTCCTGCAACAACTGGAATCGGTTTCGCCGAGCTGAGGCCAGGGCATTCACGCTTTTTTGACCCGCCCTGCATTAGGCTGCAGCGCATTTTCAGTGGATGAAGTGACCTTCTATGTCATCGCCTTTCAAGGGCCAGACCGGCCTTAAACGTATCTTCAATGCTGCCGGCTATTCGTTTGACGGTCTGCGCGCGGCCTTTACCGGTGAAGCGGCTTTCCGCCAGCTGGTGCTGCTCAATGTGGTACTGGTGCCGCTGGCGTTCTGGCTGGATGTCAGTCGTGCCGAACGGGCGATCCTGATCGCGGTGTGCCTGCTGGGGCTGATCGTCGAACTGCTCAACTCGGCAGTCGAGGCAGCGATCGACCGGATTTCCCTGGACCGTCACCCGTTGTCGAAAAACGCCAAGGACATGGGTAGCGCTGCCCAGTTCGTTGCCCTGACAATGGTGGGGCTGGTCTGGGCGGTGATTCTTCTTTAGGCAATGCTGGGCAGGACGATCTCGTCGCTGCGCTGCACGCCGGCAGTAAAGCTGCGGCACAGTTCGAGAAACTCACGCAAGGTCGAGGTCTGGTATTTCTGCTTGTGCCAGATGAAGTAGAACTGCCGGGCCAGGTCCAGCTCGGGTGTTTCCACCGCTACCAGGCTGCCGCGGCGAAATGCGTCGCGCAAGGCCAGGCGTGAAATACAGCCAATACCCAAGCCGGATTCCACGGCGCGCTTGATCGCTTCGGTGTGCTCAAGCTCCAGACGGATGTTCAGGTTGGAGCGGTGGTGGCGCATCGCCTGGTCAAAGGTCAGGCGGGTACCGGAGCCTTGTTCACGCAGAATCCAGGCTTCGTGGGTCAGCTCTTCCAGGCTGGCCTGGCCGCGGCTGGCGAGGGGGTGCTGGGGGGCGCAAAACACCACCAGTTCGTCCTCAACCCAGGGTTGGACTTCCAGATCCGGATGGTTGCAGTCGCCTTCGATTAGACCCAGATCAATTTCATAATGGGCAACCTGGTGCACGATATTGGCCGTGTTCTGTACATGCAGCTTGACCTGACTTTCCGGGTGGGCCTGCATGAAACTGCCGATCAGCAGCGTGGCCAGGTAATTGCCGATGGTCAGGGTCGCGCCGACGGCCAGTGAACCGAACCCGGACTTGCCGTTGAGCAGGTCTTCGATTTCCTTGGCCTGGTCGAGCAGCGCCACTGCCTGTGGCAGCAGTTGATGACCCAGGGCGTTGAGGCTCAGGCGTTTGCCGGCCCGGTCGAACAGCTGGCAGCTGGACTGGCGTTCAAGCTCGGTGATCGAGGTACTGGCGGCAGACTGCGATAACGCCAGTATTCCCGCGGCTCGAGAGACGCTTTGATGCTGGGCTACGGCGACGAATACCTGGAGTTGACGAAGGGTAAATCGCATATCTATATAACCGATAAGACATATCTTGATAATTCAGTTAACAGATATTGTCGCTCGCACTAAACTATCGCGCAATCGCGCTCTAGGTTAGCGCTGCGTTTTATTTCAGGAGCCCGTACATGAGCAACATGAACCACGAACGTGTCCTCAGTGTTCACCACTGGAATGACACCCTGTTCAGCTTCAAGTGCACCCGCGATCCGGGTCTGCGCTTCGAGAACGGTCAGTTCGTGATGATCGGCCTGCAACAGCCCAACGGCCGCCCGCTCATGCGCGCCTACTCGATCGCCAGCCCGAACTGGGAAGAGCATCTGGAGTTCTTCAGCATCAAGGTGCCGGATGGCCCGCTGACCTCGCAGCTGCAGCACCTGAAGGAAGGCGACGAGATCATCATCTCCAAGAAGCCTACCGGCACCCTGGTGCTGGACGACCTGAACCCGGGTAAGCACCTGTACCTGCTGAGCACCGGCACTGGCCTGGCGCCGTTCATGAGCGTCATCCAGGACCCGGAAACCTACGAGCGCTTTGAAAAAGTGATCCTGGTTCACGGTGTTCGTTACGTCAACGAAGTGGCCTACCGCGAGTTCATCACCGAGCACCTGCCGCAGAACGAGTTCTTCGGCGAGGCGCTGCGTGACAAGCTGATCTACTACCCGACCGTAACCCGCGAGCCGTTCGAGAACCAGGGGCGTCTGACCGACCTGATGCGCAGCGGCAAGCTGTTCGAGGATATCGGTCTGCCACCGATCAACCCGCAGGACGACCGTGCAATGATCTGCGGTAGCCCGAGCATGCTGGATGAAACCAGCGAAGTGCTCGACAGCTTCGGTCTGAAGATCTCGGCGCGTATGCGTGAGCCGGGTGACTACCTGATCGAACGTGCATTCGTCGAGAAGTAAGCAGCGCTGAAAACAAAAAAAGCAGGCCTCGGCCTGCTTTTTTTATGCCTGATTGTTGTGGGGGCGGGGGGGGGGGGGGGGGGGGGGGGGGGGTATACGACAAAGGGAGGGGACAGCCAACCCC